>JBCBTO010000084.1:0-7727 GCA_039818625.1 Pseudomonadota bacterium | reverse complement strand
AAGCTCTTCCAAAAGCCAGATGATCCGAACGGATCGTGTGTTTTTCGCGTGGTAAAGTTTCATCTGCGGTCTCCGTGTCCGTTCCAAAGTGCTCCACGATCACCGCTTGCGCAAGGGCGATGGTTAGCCGATGAAGTTCGCCGCTTGTTTTTCCATGTTGAATCTCGCAGCGCCATCATGGAACATGTCCGTCACTGGAGGAGGAGACCATGCGAGGATTGATGATGCATCGTCCGCTGAGAATTGCGGACATTTTGACCTTTGCCGCGGAGGTGCACGGGAGCGGGGAGATCGTTTCAGCCACTGTCGAGGGTGGCATTCACCGCACGACCTACGCTGCGATTGAAAAGCGTGCGCGCCAGGTGGCACGCGCCCTTCTGGATCTCGGCATTGAAGAAGGCGACCGGGTGGCAACACTCGCCTGGAATGGCTATCGGCATCTCGAGCTTTATTACGGCATCGCCGGTATCGGGGCTGTTTGCCATACGATCAATCCGCGCCTCCCCGCCGATCAGATGGCCTATATCGTCAAACACGCGCGGGACAGACTTCTCTTCCTTGATCTCACTTTCGTGCCGCTCGTCGAGAAGATGGCGGCGACATTCCCCGATGATCTCACCTACATCATCATGACCGACCGGGCGCATATGCCGGAGACGACGCTTTCCAATGTGCTGTGTTACGAAGATCTCGTTGATGCACAAGATGCTGTTTTCGACTGGCCGGAGTTCTCAGAGGATACGGCCTGCGGGCTTTGCTACACATCCGGCACGACGGGCGACCCCAAGGGTGCGCTTTATACGCATCGCTCGACCGTGCTTCACGCCTTGATGGCTGGCGTGTCGTTTCAGGATGCCCTGCGGGCGGGCAAACGGATTTTGCCTGTTGTGCCGCTGTTTCACGTGAACGCCTGGGGCCTGCCCTATTGCGCGCCTTTGACCGGCGCCTCGATCGTCTTTCCGGGTGCGAAGCTTGATGGTGAAAGTGTTTTCGATCTCATGGATGCTGAAGGCGTTTATTCGTCCTGGGGTGTGCCGACTGTCTGGCTCGGCCTTCTCAGTGAGATCAAGAAGCGCGGGCGCGTCCCGAATGGCCTCGGCGGGGTTGTAATCGGCGGATCGGCGGCACCACGCGCGATGATCGAGGCGTTCGAGGACCTTGGCGTGAATGTCTGCCATGCCTGGGGTATGACGGAGATGAGTCCGATCGGGACGCAGGGGCTTTTAACGCCGCCTTTCGACACGCTGCCGAAGGCGGAACAAATCGACTTCAAATGCAAGCAGGGGCGTCGAACCTTCGGGGTGGAGCTTAAAATCGTCGATGAGGACGGCACGCGGCTTCCCCATGATGGTGAGGCAAACGGCGAACTCTTCGTGCGCGGGAATACGATCATATCGGATTATTTCGAAAATCCCGACGCGACTGCGGCCGCGATGGATGTCGACGGCTGGTTCTCGACCGGTGATGTCGCGTCCATCGACAAGGACGGCTTTTTGATGATCACCGATCGTGCGAAAGATCTCATCAAATCCGGCGGCGAGTGGATCAGTTCCATCGATCTTGAAAACCGGGTGATGTCGCATCCGGATGTTGCGAACTGTGCCGTGATCGCCGTTCCTCATGAGAAGTGGGATGAGCGACCGCTTCTGGTCGTCGTGCCGGAGGAGGGGGCGTCGCAGGACAAGGCTGCGCTGATCGATCACCTGGCCGGGCATTTCGCGAAGTGGCAATTGCCGGACGATGTGGTGTTTGCCGAGGCTTTGCCGCTGACTGCGACCGGAAAGGTGTCGAAGCGGACGCTTAGGAAAAGCTACGCAGATCACGTCTTACCTGCGTCATAGGCATTTTGTTTCTTCGTCGTCGTTGCGGGACCTGAGCCTGCGATCCAGCGGAGGGCTGTGCTTTACTGGATTGCAAGGTCAAGTCTTGCACTGACTTCGGCATGTGTTCTCACCGCCGGAAAGGTATTGGCGTCAGTCAACGGTCAATACGATTTTGCCCATGGCTTTCCGCGTTTCGATGTCCCGCAATGCATCCGCCGCCTTTTGCAAAGGATAGCGCGCGGTGATGCGGGGTTTCAGTTTGCCCTCATTGTAGAGGCTGAAGAGCGCTTTCAGATGTTCCGCATAGCGGTCTTGCTCGCGTTTTATGAACGCGCCCCAAAACACGCCGATCACCTGACAGCTTTTCAGGAGTGTCAGATTGAGCGGCAGGCTTGGGATGCCGGCTGGAAATCCCACCACCAAGAAACGGCCCTCCCATCCGAGCGTTCGGAGCGCTGGCTCAGCGTAGTCACCGCCGACGGCGTCGTAGACCACATTCACTCCATCCGGTCCCGCGATCTTTTTCACCGCGTTTGCGAAGTCTTTCTGCGCAGAGCGATCCATTTCGAGCGGATAGAGGACAACCTCGTCCGCGCCGACGGACCGGCAGAACTCCGCCTTTTCTTCCGATGAGACTGCCGCGATGACGCGTGCGCCGAGGGCTTTGCCGACTTCGATGGTGGAGACGCCAATGCCGCCGGCAGCCCCGAGGATAAGGACTGTTTCTCCCGCTTTCAGATCACCCCGGTCGATGAGGGCGTAGTAGGACGTGCCGTATGTGAAAATGAACCCGGCTGCTTCGTCGAATGGCATGGCACCTGGAATTTTCTGAACGCTCGATTGGTCGACGACGAGATGGGTTGCAAATCCTCCGAACATGGTGAGCGCCTGGACGCGATCACCCACGTTGAAATCTGTCACGTTCTCGCCGACGGCTTCAATCACCCCGGCACTCTCAGACCCCGGCGCGAAGGGGCGCTCTGGTCTGATCTGGTAAAGATCACGAATAATCAGCGTGTCGGGGAAATTGACGCCTGCCGCTTTGACACCGATCAGGACCTCGCCAGGGCCGGGTGTCGGGGTCGGCATCTCTTTCACCGCGAGCGTCTCCGGCCCGCCTGGGCTTTCTGATAAAAGTGCTTTCATCTGTTCCTCCCCGCATTGATCAGGGGCGCAGTTCATCTGACGGTCGGGGCGCTTGTCAAGCGGTGGGTCGGCTGGCACCTTGCGCGGAACAACGCGAAATTATTACGTGGGGAGCCATGACATTCATCGAAGACGACGCTGCGCCAATGCTCTCGGCTGTGGCGCTTCGCGAACATCTCGGGACGGAGATTGGCGTTTCGCGATGGTTCATGATCGACCAAGACCGCATCAATGCCTTTGCGGATGTGACGGACGATCATCAGTTCATCCATCTTGATCCCGAACGGGCAGCCGATGAGACCGCCTTTGACGGGACGGTTGCGCATGGTTTTCTGACCGTCTCGCTCCTGTCCGCCATGGCTTATGACGCACTGCCGCCCATCGAAGGCGCGCGCGTGGGCGTGAACTACGGGTTCAACCGCTTGCGCTTTGTGTCGCCCGTGCCCGCAGGCGCGCAGGTCCGCGGTCGGTTCACGCTGCACGCTTTGTCCGATGAGCCCCCTACTGAGGTGACACTCACCTGGGCCGTCAGTGTTGAGATCGAAAACCACGTCAAACCCGCACTCGTCGCCGAGTGGATCAACAGGCTTTACTTTGAGGAGTTGACATGACCGGCTTTGTCCCCAAAGTGCCGGTTCTCAAAGTGACACCAGCCGATGGAAAGATGTGAGACAATGCGCACTGACGAACACCTGCCCCCCATCCTTCGTGGTCTTCGCATTCCAGTGGTGGGAGCGCCGCTTTTCATCGTGTCCGTGCCCGATCTCGTCATCGCCCAGTGTAAGGCGGGGGTTGTCGGCAGTTTCCCCGCGCTCAACGCTCGCGAAAAAGAGGGTGAACCCATTATGCTCGAAGCATGGCTTAAGCGGGTCACGGAAGAACTCGACAAGCACAATCAGGAAAACCCGGATCGTCCGGCGGCCCCGTTTGCCGTCAATCAGATCGTGCATCGTTCGAACACGCGGCTTGAGCGCGATCTTGAAATTTGCGCGCGCTGGAAGGTTCCGATCTGGATCACGTCACTCGGCGCGCGCGAAGAAGTCAATCAGGCGGCCCATTCTTGTGGGGGCATTGCGCTTCATGATGTGATCAACAACACGTTCGCGAAGAAAGCGATCCAGAAAGGTGCGGATGGTTTGATCGCGGTTGCAGCCGGAGCGGGCGGGCATGCGGGGCCGCAGTCGCCCTTTGCGCTTGTGCGCGAAATTCGCGACTGGTTCGATGGACCGCTTCTTCTTTCAGGCTCGATTGCGACCGGCGAGGCGCTGCTCGCGGCGAAGGCGATGGGTGCCGATCTTGGCTATATCGGCTCACCGTTCATCGCGACCGATGAGGCGAATGCCGTTGATGCTTATAAAACCATGATCGTTGAGGGCGGAGCGGAGGATATCGTCACCTCCAGCCTCTTCACCGGTGTTTCGGGCAATTACCTGAAACCCTCGATCTCGCGTGCAGGCCTCGACCCGGATAGTCTGGAAAAAGCAGATGCGACCTCCATGAATTTTGGCTCCGGCTCGTCAAAACCGAAGGCGTGGTCGGAAATCTGGGGCGCCGGGCAGGGCATTGGGGCGATTGATACAATCGGACCGGCGGGCGACATCGTGGAACGGATCGAGCGCGAATATCGCGCCGCAGGTGCGGCACTTGCCAGTGCCTTTACACGCGCTGTTGTGGCGTGAGGCCGGTGATGTCAGACACTCGCTCCATCATCGAAGACCCCTATCACTTCCAGCGCCTGATCGGTTTTCGGATGGTCGAATGGACCGCTGAGAAGGTGGTGCTGCATTTGCCGTTCGAGGAGAAGCACACGAACCGTTATGGCATTCCCCATGGCGGGGTGCACGCGCTGCTGCTTGACACCGCGCTCGGGTATGCCGGGTGCTACACCGGAGATCCGGACAACAAAAAGCTCGCGATGACGCTTTCGATCACGGTGAGCTATCTCTCACGCCCGAAAGGCACGCTGTTGATCACTGAAGCGTCGAAAACCGGGGGTGGCAAAAGCACATTTTTCGCAGAAGGGCATATCGTGGACGAGACCGGCGAACTGATTGCCAAGGCAACGGGTACGTTTCGATACCGACGTGGCCCGGAGCGCATCGTCCCCTAAGTTAGCTCCCATGTTGTTAATGTGAGGGGCGCACCGCCATGATCGATCTTTACACCTGGACCACGCCGAATGGTCGGAAGGTCTCCATTCTGCTGGAAGAACTCGGCGTTTCCTATACTGCCCACGCCATCGACATCATGGCGGGGGATCAGATGAAGCCCGCATTTCTTGAGATCAGCCCGAACAACAAGATTCCGGCCATTGTCGACCATGACACCGGCATCACGCTCATGGAGTCGGGTGCGATCATGGTCTATCTCGCGGACAAATATAAAAAGTTCATTCCGGCAGAAGGCGCGGGCCGGTGGCGTGTTATCGAATGGCTGATGTGGCAGATGGGCGGTTTCGGCCCCATCCTCGGTCAGGGCCATCATTTCCTGCACTTCAATCCGGGCAAATCAGCCTATGCGGAAGAGCGGTTCGGCACCGAAGCGAACCGTCTCTACGGTGTCCTCAACACGCGGCTTGAAGGGCGCGATTTCATCGCCGACGAGTACAGCATTGCTGACATGGCCTGCTGGCCCTGGGCGTCACGGTTCGAATGGCACAAGGTGGACATCACCGCCTATCCGAATGTCGTTTCCTGGTATCGGCGCATCGCCGAGCGGCCTGCCGTTCAAAAAGGATATCATGTGCCGAAGGAGGCGGGCGACATTCCGTCGATCTGAGTGGATGCCCTCTCGATCGTTCAAAGAAAAAAGCCCGGCGACAAAGTCACCGGGCTTTCTTGTTCTTGTGTGTGAGGCTTAAGCGGCGTTGTCTTCGAAGATTGACAGACCTGCGACGGCGCCGTCACTCAACTGGTCGTCAAGGATGGTGAAGTTTTCGATTTCACCATCGAAGACATTGCGGGCATTGCCACCTTCACCGGGTGCGTTGCGCTCGCCATTTGCCCCGATCAACAGGTACTCCTCGTTGTCAGACCACCCTTCGGTGATGCCGTTCAGCGAAGACACCCGTTCGCCATCAAGGTAAAGATGAGCGCCGTTCTCACCGAAGGTGAAGGCGAAGTCGTGCTCGACCCCTTCTTGTACCGCGTTGCGTTTTGTGAGCCACCCGGTCCCGTCATCGCTTTGAACGCGCACCTTCAACTCACCATTTCCGGTCACGAATGCGAGGACGTCACCATCGCCGTTTCCTTGCGCATCCTTTGAGAACAGCGCCCGGTGTCCGCCAAGTTCGTCGACGGTGAAGGAAAAGGCGACCGTTCCCTCGTCCAGTTCAAGGGCATCGGTGTGCTCGACCTTGACTGCGTCCGCGGCATCGCGGTCGAAGGTGAGCGGGCCTGCCGCTTCAAAAACCGTGTTGGCGCTGGTTGCGCCGCCGCCGTTGGATGGGGGAGTGGCTTCGTCGGACACAACGAAGGTCGTGTCATCAACGGCGAGCACGTTGCCCGATCCCTTTGTGCCGTCATAGGCCGTTGTTCTCAAGACGAAGTCACCTGGCCCCGCGTCTGCGAAGTCTGTGACGTTGAGGTTAAACGGTGCGGTGCTGTCAACCTTGCGAGCCAGAGGTGTGGACAGGTCGCCGGCGGCGAAGAGTTCGAGTGCGACTGAGCGAACCGCGTCACCCGAGGCCGTTCCGCTGAACTGTACATTGCCACCGAAGTCGCCGCTGTTCAGCGTATCACCGTCTTCGAGGTTGGTATCAAGCGTCTGACCCTGACTGCGCACGAGAACCGAGAGTTCCACATCGCCTGCTGTCGGCGGCGGTGGTGGCGGAGGAGGAGGTGGCGGTGGTGCATCTGGTTCATCAGCTGGCTGATCCGGCACTTCTGGCGCTTCCAGAGGTGCGACGGCCTCTTCCAGTTTGTCGATGTCCCGGACGATGCCGTAGGCGGGGCCCGCATCCTGGCTGATGTCGCTTCGTTTCACGATATCACCGTAGACGGTGATCGTTCCAAGAAGATCATCGTTGTGGGCACCGCCGCCATTGCCTTGATCTGAATAGATCGTGATCACCGAATGATCCACAATGCCATCACCATCCGCATCACCCTGGGTGATCGACTGGATCTGGGTTGTGTGTCCTTCAATTATGATCCGGTCGCCCTCCGCGCGATTGAAGTCGGTGATCACATCGTCGCCGATCACGTCCACCCAGTGATCGTGGATGTTGTTGTTTTCACCAGCCACTCCATGCCAACGGATTGTGCCGTCATCATTGGTGTGTTCTTCGATGAATTTCTGCTTCGCGTTGATGAGTGTCTGGAAATAGAAGATATCCGCGCCCGCACCACCGGTGAACGTGTCATTGCCCGGGATCGGTTGATCGAGATAGACCTTTCCGGTTTCCTGATCCGCGCTGTACTCGTCGATGCCCTCGTCACGGTTCGGATCTTCCGTGACATAGCCTTCGCGACCGTCTGACTGGGAAATAAGAAGGTCATTTCCGGCACCACCGTTGACGATGTCTTCGCCATGGCCGCCATCCAGGACATCATTGCCATCGCCGCCATTCAGCGTGTCATCGCCGTAATATCCCTGGAGAATGTCATTGCCACCATTGCCATTGATGGTGTCGTCTCCGAACCAGCCATTGATGGCATTGGCGGTGTTATCACCGGAGATGGTGTCGTCACCGTCGGTGCCTTTTTCGACGCTTGCGCCGGACTTCAACGTCCCCGCGTGGGTGATGCCGTAGTCATT
>JBCBTO010000083.1:0-7795 GCA_039818625.1 Pseudomonadota bacterium | reverse complement strand
CGACCCGCCTCGATAATGCGCGGTGATTTCGCGGCAAGTGCGCCATCGACGACACCGTCCTCGGAGATCACCCCGGCGAGGAACATCTCCGCGACCACTTCGATGATCGCAGAGCCGCAAATGCCGGTGATGCCCGTGACCTTGGACGCAATCTCAAATCCCGGCTCATCGGACCATTGCTCGATGCCGATGACCTTGAAGCGCGGCTCCAGCGTCTCGGGGTTGATCCGAACGCGCTCGATGGCGCCGGGTGCTGCCCGCTGCCCGGCGGATATCTCCGCGCCTTCGAATGCCGGACCGGTCGGCGAGGACGCCGCCACAACGCGTTTGGAATTCCCAAGCACGATCTCGGCGTTGGTGCCGACATCGACGAGCAATGTCATCTCATCGTGCTTATAGGGCTGTTCGGAGAGCGTCGCCGCTGCCGCATCCGCGCCCACATGGCCCGCGATGCAAGGGATCATGTAGACCCGACACCCTTGGTTCACATGGAGATCGAGCTCACTCGCCCATGTGTTGACCGACCCGGAGACGGCAAGCGCAAAGGGCGCAACGCCGAGTTCCGTCGGATCAATGCCGAGGAACAGATGGTGCATGATCGGGTTGCCGACGAAGACCGCGTCGAGAATATCCGCCGGTTCGACTTCCGCCTGCCCGCAAACTTCCTCGATGAGGCCGTTGATCGCTGTCCGCACGGCCTTGGTCATCGCCTCGCGCCCGTCGGGGTTCATCATGACATAGGAAACCCGGCTCATCAGGTCCTCGCCGAACCGGATTTGCGGGTTGGAGGCACCGGCAGACGCGAGCGTTGCGCCGGAAAGAAGCGAAATCAGATGAAGCGCGATGGTCGTCGAGCCGATGTCACAAGCAAGGCCATAGGCGTGGTTGTGAAGGCCGGGCCAAAGCTCAGCCACATAAGGACGGGATGTTTCAAGGTCCATGTGGATGGCGGCGGTCACGCCCCATTTCCCGGCCCGTAATGTCTTTTGCACTTTGGGTAAGAGATGCTGATCGAAGATAAGATCTTCAAAGCCCCAATCCACCTCGAGGGCCGCTTTGAGGCGATCGAGATCGCCGAGCGGCTTGTGCATGTCGGGTTCATCAACTTCGACATAACACAGCTGAACGGCCGGATTGCGCTCGATCGCACGGTCATCAGCGGCTTTGCGCACGACCTGCGCGTTGGTCTGCGAATCCGTCGGGATGTCGATGACGAGATCGCCCTGAACGGTGGCCGAACAGGAAAGCCGTCGTCCGTCATCGAGGCCACGCAGGTCTTTGTAGCGCGCTTCTTTCGCGCCAAACGGCGAAATGTGCTGATCTGAGGACGTGATGCCATGCTTGGCAAACTTGCCTTCCTGCACCTCGACCTGACAGCGCCCGCAAATACCGCGTCCGCCGCAAACGCTCTCGACATAAACGCCGAGGTCACGCGCGGCATCCAGTATGGGTGTGCCTAAGGGAAACCGTCCGCGCTTGCCCGATGGCATGAAAAGAACCAAAGCGTCGGCTCGTGCCTCCGGGTTCTTCTCATCATGTGCCCTCTCTTTGTTCATAGCAGTGCTTTTTTGATTGACGCTCCTAGCTTGCAGACGCTGCCCGGGCCGCACGCCCACCGCGTCTGCGGCGTCCGCCGCCAGCCTCTGCTGCACCAGCCGCCTCGCCGCCAGCGGGAGGTTCACGATAGGTCTGAATCCACGCCGCGCAATGTTCGTCAGTGGACATGAGCACATTGGCCGCGCGGACCATTTCCATCTCTTGCGGGCGGCACGGGTTCATGATTGCCGACGTCATGCCGGACGCAATCGCCATGGGGAGGAAGGCCGCGTTGATGCCGTGGCGGTGGGGCAGGCCGAAGGACACGTTCGATGCGCCGCAGGTTGTGTTGACACCGAGTTCATTGCGCAAACGCCGGACGAGGGCGAAAACCTGAAGCCCGGCCGTTCCCATCGCGCCGATTGGCATCACGAGCGGATCGACGACAATATCATGGGCCGGAATGCCATAATCCGCCGCGTGTTCGACGATTTTCTTTGCAACCGCAAAGCGCACATCGGGGTCTTCGGAAATGCCGGTCTCGTCATTGGAAATTGCGACGACGGGCACATCGTATTTCTTAATGAGCGGAAGGATCGCTTCGAGTTTTTCCGTCTCTCCGGTAACGGAGTTCACGAGCGGGCGACCCTCGACCACCTCAAGCCCCGCTGCGAGCGCCGACGTGACGGATGAATCGATACAGATCGGCACATCGACCAAGCTTTGCACGAGCTTCAGTGTCTCCACGAGAAGCGGAGGTTCTGTCGTGTTCGGATCAACAGCTGTCACGCCCGCGTTTACGTCAAGCATCGTCGCACCGGCTGCAACCTGCTCAAGCGCATCTTTGGTGACTGTCTCAAAGTTGCCGGCCTGCATTTCTGCAGCGAGCTTTTTCCGGCCCGTCGGGTTGATGCGTTCGCCGATCACGCAAAACGGCTCTTCGAAGCCGATGTAAGCCTGTCTTGTCTTCGAAGCGACTAGGGTGCGCGTCATGCTTTTGGTCCTCGATCAATGTTGGCCCGACGCAGATCGGACGAAAGGGAATGATGGCGGAGAGGCAACCGGTTGGCGTTAAGCGCCATTTGTCACTGAAGCATCATCATATAAAGATATGTTTATATCCCATGATCCGCGTTCCACAAGCCATTCGGACGATTTTTTTAACCCACCGAACGGAAAAACGTGGATTTGTGCGACCGGACCGTCGGAATTTTCCTGCCAGAACGTTTCAATCGGCTCCACGACGGGCTCCGGCGAGTGCGACGTAGCAAGCGCGGTGAGCGCACCTGCGCGCTTTTTCAAAAACTTCAGCGAGTTGCCGACACCGCTCATCGCCGCGAACTTGATGAGCGTTGTGATTTTGGCAGGTCCCGCGACGCCAAGGTGGATGGGAAGCTCAATTCCCATCGCCTTCACATGCCAGGCCCAGTTGGCGAACGCATCGCCATCAAATCCGAACTGTGTGACGATCCGCATCTCAGCGTCAGTCTCGCGCTGAAACTCTGCCTTTTCACGCAGGATGTTATAGATTTCGCCCTCGGGCGCGGATGGGTTGCCTTCCGGGTGACCGGCGACACCGATGGCTTTGATACCGTATTTGTCCAAGATACCAGTCCTCAACAGCTCAATGGACGCGGAATAAGGACCCATCTGCCGGTCGGCCTCACCTGCGATGATGAGCACATCGTCAAGTCCGCCTTCCTCCGTGAGCCGTTTCACATGCGCGTCAAACTCTTCTTCGCTCTTCAACCGCCGTGCGCCGATATGCTGAACGGGACGATATCCAGCATCTCGCAACTTGCGAGAAACTCTCGCGAGGTCCTCATGGCTGTGCGTCCCGATGTCTGTCACGTAGGTGCGTGTGCCCTTCGGAAAGAGGCCGACATATTCATCCTTGTCAAGGATGTGTTTCGGCGAAACCTCAATCGAGGCGGGGATGACAGCATTGGCAGCACTCATCGGTGTCTCCGCATTCATCAAATCAGCCATTTTCAAATCCTCCAGCATCCACAATCGCTTTAACGCGCTCTTTTGTATATTCCGCTTCAAGGGCTGAGGCAGCCGTCTCCGCCTCTGCGTCGAGGTCGCTACCACAGGGCTGTGGCTCGCCTTTGCGCCATTCATTGAGATAATCATCGGTCTCGGCGAGACCCGCCCGCATCGCGCAAGCGTCAATAGCTGTGATGAACCGCTTGTCGAGCTCGCGCTTTGCCGATTGGCGACCGGCCTTGCAAATCACCTGCGCCGGGATATCCCGCCAATAGACAATGATTTTCTGAGCTTCCTTAGAGCGCGGCATTTTATTCCTCCACCACTGACGTCCAATAGACCGAATATCCGCTTCTGCATTTAAACCACGACGACTTCCCCGTGTCGGATTTGAGCGCTAAAGCCCACGATGACGCCCCTTCAGTATGGCGCAAACACGCTAACACTTTTGTAAGCGTGTAAAGTCGACAGCCTGCCCTTGATATGGTGTGTTTTTCACTATTGGTGAGATCATGTGCGGGGCGCTGAAGATCGTCATTCGGCTCTAAGGCCAGAAAGCGACGTCTCCAAATCGCCGTAGCCGGTCGGGCGATGGTCGAACGAGAGCCCGAGACGGTCAGCTATTTCGCGCGCGCGCGCCAGAAGATCCGGATCATTTTTTTGAGAGAGAAACACGACTTTCTCGTAGTTGCCGAAATACATATCCCGTAAATCCGGGTGGTCTTCCAGGCCCAGTGGACCCCATGTGAGACCATCGAAGTGGCGCGCCAGAAAGTCCGTTAAAAAGAAGGCGCGCAGATCGTCCTGCTCGCGTGCTGCAAACGCGTCGACGCCTGAGAAGAACTGGTAACAATGCGCGCCGGGCAGGCGTTCGACACCTTCGCGCGCCAGAACGCGGTCGAGCGCGCCGCCAGTCCCGCAATCGGCATAGCCACAATAGATTTGCTCGAAGCCTGCCGTCCGCGCATCTTGGATTGCGCGTTCAACCGCCGGAGCGATATCCTCAGGTGCGTTATGGAGCTTTGCCGGCAGACAGGTGAGCGCGATGTGATCGAGCCCATTCAGACGGATGATATCGAGAGTCTCGTGGGCGAGGGCACCACACGCGATCACGCAGACCTTTTCCGGGCCGGGCACCGTCGTATAATTCGGTGCGCCCTTTTCGACCAGCGGTTCGGCACCGTCGAGCGCTCGCAATCGAGCGGCCCGACCGCCTGATCGCCTGCCGCTCATGAGCTTATCCCGACGCGCGTTGATTGTGGCGTCTGGCAACGAAGTCCTTGGCGATTTCCACGGTCACAGCCGCATCGCGACAGTAGGAATCTGCACCAATCGCTTCACCAAACTCTTCGTTGAGCGGCGCGCCACCCACAAGCACCACATAATCGTCACGCACGCCTTGCTCTTTCATCTGGTCAATGACCACCTTCATGTAAGGCATTGTCGTCGTCAAAAGCGCTGACATGCCGAGGATATCCGGCTTGTGCTCTTCAAGCGCTGCGAGATACTCCTCCGCGTCGGTGTTGATGCCCAGATCGTGCACGTCGAAGCCCGCGCCCTCCATCATCATGCCGACGAGGTTCTTCCCGATATCGTGGATGTCGCCCTTCACTGTACCGATGACCATGGACCCCAGTTTCGGCGCGCCTGTTTCAGCAAGCAATGGGCGCAGAATGGTCATCCCGGCTTTCATGGCATTGGCGGCGAGCAGCACTTCCGGCACGAAAAGGATGCCATCCCGAAAGTCGATGCCGACAATCCGCATGCCTTCAACGAGTGCTTTTGTCAGAATGTCATAAGGGGCCCACCCGCGTTCCAGCAGAATGTTGGTGGCTTCCTCGATTTCCTCTTTCAGACCATCATAAAGGTCGTCCATCATCTGGGCGACGAGATCCTCGTCAGAGAGTTCTGATAAGATAATGTCTTCTTCGTCGGACATGGCGTTTTCCTTAAAAAGCCAAAGGGCACATGTGTTGGGCGAAAAGCGCTCTTATTGAATCGCGACATGGAACGTAAGCGCATCCGCCTTTAACATCAACGGAGGCTAACATAGGCTCCTTTCACAAAAGCGAAATACAAAAACCACGTCAAAACAGCGCCGCAAACAAGCTACTGCGAAAAAAGTCACGCATTATTTTGTAAGACATCGAAAAACAGTGTCGGCGATATCGGCATGATGCGATGCGAACTGTCTGCTTGATAGCGCCTGAGGGAGAAACACGTGGTCGAGGAAATTGAAAGCCAAACGCTGAGTGCGAAGCCTGCCCGCGCCCGAGGTGGTGGACGCAATGCGCGCCGCGCTGCGCGCGTTGGCGGCGGTTCGGTGAAAAAACCTTACATCCAGCGCAAGATCTCAGAGTTCCAGGTCTTTGATGAAGAGACGATAACGATCATCGAGGAAAATGCGGATACGATCCTCGAAGAGATCGGAATTGACTTTCGAGAAGATCCAGAGGCGCTCGATATGTGGCGCGAAGCCGGTGCTCACGTTGAAGGCGAACGCGTGCGCTTTCCAAAAGGCATGCTGCGCGAACTTATCAAAACGGCGCCATCACAGTTTCGCCAACACGCCCGGAATCCGGAACGGTCTGTCGAGATCGGCGGCAAGAACACGGTTTTTGCGCCCGTCTACGGCCCACCATTTGTGCGCGACCTGACCGGTGAGCGCCGCTATGCCACGATTGAAGACTTCCGCAACCTCGTGAAGCTCGCCTATCTCGCCCCCGCCATGCATCATTCCGGCGGAACAGTTTGTGAGCCGGTCGACATCCCGGTCAACAAGCGCCATCTCGACATGATCTACAGCCACATCCGCTATTCCGACATGCCGTTCATGGGCTCTGTCACCGCGCCGGAACGCGCCGAGGACACGGTCGATATGGCGAAAATCGTATTCGGCGACGAGTTTGTCGATCAGAACTGCGTCGTTATCAACCTGATCAACGTCAACTCACCCATGACCTATGACGCGACCATGTTGGGCGCGGCGAAGGTCTACGCCCGCAACAATCAGGCGTGCATCGTCTCGCCTTTCATTCTGTCAGGGGCGATGTCAGCAGTCACGGTCGGCGCGACGCTGACGCAGATTTTGGCGGAAGCCATGGCGGGCATCGCGTTTACGCAACTGTGCAGACCGGGCGCGCCGGTCCTGTTTGGAACCTTCGCAAGCTCGATCTCCATGCAGTCGGGCGCACCAACCTTCGGCACGCCGGAACCAGCGATGGTACTTTATGGGGCGGCCCAGCTCGCCCGTCGCCTCGGCGTTCCGTTCCGCTCCGGCGGATCGCTCTGCGGCTCAAAGGTTGTTGATGCGCAAGCCGCTTATGAAAGTGCCCAGACCATCACGCCGACCCTTCTTGCGGGCACAAATTTTGTGCTCCATTCTGCGGGCTGGCTCGAAGGTGGACTTGTCTCATCCTACGAAAAATTCGTCATGGACTGCGACCAACTCGGCATGATGCAGTCGATGGCCGCCGGTGTCGATATGAGCGAGAACGGGCAGGGCCTTTCTGCCATCCGCGAAGTGGGTCCGGGCAACCATTTCCTCGGTTGTGCCCACACGCAGGCGAATTTCGAAACGGCTTTCTACCGCTCTTCGATCGCCGATAACAATTCCTATGAACAGTGGCTCGCCGACGGGGAAATGCGTGCTGAGGACCGCGCCCGCGTTCTGTGTCAGAAAATGCTGGACGAGTATGAAGCGCCTGCCCTCGACGACGGAATCAATGAAGCCCTCAAGGACTTCATCAAGGTGAAAAAAGACTCCATGCCGGATGCGTTCAGCTGAAAGGCTGGTGACGCCAGCACAAAGGTCCCGATGATCGAAGGCCTCAGGATGCATTACGAGGTGGTACGCAAGGCATTTCGCCTGTTTGAGGGCCATTGACCCGTGGACACGCTCGCCCGCCTTGAACAACATCTTGCGGATATTGGCCTGTCAGTCCGGGGGACATGTCGCTACGATTTCGAGGGCGCGCGAACCCTCGAAGATCACCATTCGCAGGTTGTACTAATCGGCAACATCGGCGGCGGGTTCTGGCCGATTTTCAAAGCGTCTGGGTTTTCCGGCGAAGACGCCCTCGACCGCTGGACAAAACATGTCCTCGATCCGATCGCAGACGATGTCGGCGCACGCGCGCTATATCCGTCAGAAAAACCATACGCGCCGTTTCAGCAGTGGGCCATGCGTGCCGAAGGCCTCAAGCGCTCGCCACTCGGCATCCTGATTCATCCAAAATATGGGGTGTGGCATGCTTACCGGGCGGCGTTT
>JBCBTO010000082.1:0-7821 GCA_039818625.1 Pseudomonadota bacterium | reverse complement strand
GTTTCGATCGACCTCAATCTCGCGGCGGACCTCACGGTCGCGGCGTTCAAGCCGGCTCTCACGGGCGCGCTCATCAACCTGATCTTCGAATTCCTGGGATTGTTCGCTTTCGGCTTGCGCCTGTTGCGGAGCGTTGAGAGGCACTTCGCGGAAGGTGAGGCGCGCTGACTCCACCGAAGCTGCTGGGGTAACGACTTGCGTCACCGGCAGTTGTGTCGTCGCCTGTTGACCCCTGTTAACCGTCGATTGATTGTCAACCGGGGCTGGCGTGATGTTCGGAGTTCTTCCGATCTCCATCTCACCAACTCACTTCACTTGACGATACGTCACGCAGTTCTTCGCACGCATCTGTCGATTACAAACGAGTTTACGTTAGCGGAAATGTGTTAAGGAGAACTTTTCAAGAACGGTTAATTCTTTGCGAACAACGAATGTGATTTCATAGTGTTTTTAACCGTTCAGGTTATCTAGCTTACAAACGCTGACAGTTTGTTAATAGGACCGATCAAGGGCGACGCCGCTTGCCAAAACACGGCGTTGGTCGGTGAGGGTGCCGGCGCTGCCATAAGTTTGAGGCGCTTCGACCTGTCCCATGCGGCGGGCCACACCCTGCACGAGATTGCGGGTGACATCGCGTGCCGTCTTAAGGGCGGCGAGGTTCATCTGGAGGAGTGCGCGGAATTCCTCGTGGCGCACCCGCAGTTTATCGACCTGTTGCGGCAGAAGCGTACGAAGGGTTTGTTCCTGGGCTTTGGCGCTTTCCATCAATTCCACATACGCGCGGGCGTATTCGGTTTTCTTGTCCTCAAGTTCGGCTGCGGCGAAGAGTTTGCCGTCCCTCACAAGTTTGGTTTCTGCCTCAATGAGTTCGATCAGCCCTTCCATGGATGTTTCAAGACGGGCCAGAAGCACATGGGCATCCTCCGGGCGCTGAACGGCCATGGGAGCCCGGACTACGGGTGCTGAATAGGTCATTGCTCGTCCTCCGATACGAAACTGATTGGGCGGCTTTCACCTTCGGCAGGTTGGCTTGCTGCGGTTGCGTTGCGTTCTTGCAAGCTGATCAGCTGTTCATAGACCTGGTCAGCCACACCGAGATTGGCCGATCCGGAAATGCCTTTGGCGTATTCTTGTGTGAGGAGGCCGGTCCATGTTTCTTCAGCGAAACCGCCACCAAATGTGCTGTCGCGCGCCAATCCTTCGAAGACCGGCTGTAACAACGCCGATATGAAAGCGGCCTCGAAGTCTGTCGCCTGCTTGCGGGCCGATGCCTCGAAATCAGTAGCGGATGACGAGGATTGCGCTCCCGGCGTTTGAAGGGTGGTCAGCGGTCCGATGGATGGCGTCAATGAATTGAGAAAATCTGTCATTTACAACACCTCAACTTCAGCCTGAAGGGCACCTGCGGCTTTAATGGATTGCAAAATTGTAATCATGTCCCGTGGGCCGATGCCTAAAGCATTGAGGCCGTCGACGAGCGCTTTAAGGGTGATGCCGTCCTCGATGATGCCGAGTTTTGCATCCGACGGTTCTTCTGCAGCGACCGTTGTGCGCGGGACGACCACCGTTTCCCCGTTCTCACTGAAGGGTCCCGGCTGGCTCACGGCGGGTGTTTCGGTGACAAGCAGGGTGAGATTTCCCTGTGCTACCGCCACTTTTGACACGCGAACTTCACGGCCCATGACGATGGTGCCCGTTTGTTCATCAATCACGACGCGGGCAATCTGATCGGGTTTGACGATGAGCTGCTCAATATCTGTGAGCAAATCGACGATGTTGCCATCGAATTTCTGCGTCAGCCGTAAACGTACGGTGCCGGGGTCGAGCGGTTCGGCGGTGCCACGCCCGATAAAAGCGTTGATCGTTTTCGCGATGCGCCGTGATGTTGTCAGGTCCGGATTGCGGAGAGCAAGGCGCACCTCGCGCAGGCTTGCGAGTTGAAACGGGATCTCGCGTTCGACGATCGCGCCGTTCGTGATGCGGCCGGAAGTCGGTACGCCCTGGACGATGCTGGCGGCCTCGCCCTGAACGGCAAATCCCGCAATTGCGACCGGACCCTGGGCAAGCGCGTAGACATCACCGCCTGCGCCCAGCAACTGGGTGACAAGCAGCGTTCCGCCGCGCAGGCTCGATGCATCGCCAAGAGCACTCACGCTGACATCAATGCGCGTTCCAGGCGTTCCAAATGGTGGAAGATTTGCGGTTACCATGACGGCTGCGACATTGGCCGTGCTGAAATTGGCGTCACCAATGCCTGCGCCGAGTCGGTTCAGCATCACACGCAGGCTTTGTTCTGTGAAAGGTGAGTTGTTGAGGCTGTCGCCTGTTCCATTGAGGCCGACAACGAGGCCGTAACCGACGAGCTGGTTCTCGCGAATGCCTTCGAAGTCGGCAATATCCTTGATGCGTGAGCTTGCCTGGCTTCTTTCAACGAAGCTGATGAGGACGATCAACACCATGGCGAAAACAAACAGTGGCCCGGATGCCCACGACTGTTTTCGCGCCTCACCCTGATCTTTTGCATCGCTTTGTTTGGAGTTCACTGTTTTCCACATGACGTTGTCTACGCATCTCTCACACTGTGTTCACGTCATCTCACGCATGAACCATGCCAAAATGTGATTTTAGTTTATATCGACTAGTCGACTGATTTATCTTGCTTTTCTCTATGGCTTAAGGGGGTGAAGCTTGCTCTTTCCCTCACAATAGGAGGAAAAACTTACCCACCCGTTAACTGGCAATTAACCTTGTCGGCAAAACTTGAGCAGTGTTGGCGGACCCGTCCGTCGCCCTTCAAACCGGCTTGAAAGTGCTGTCATGCGGATCGACAACAACAGGCCCATCGGTGCCGTCAAACACAAAAAGAGCTCGGCAAGCAGTGCTGCGTCCGATGCCAGTTTCAACATCAACGATGGTCTTGCGGGCGAAACTGCTGCGGCGTCGCCCGTCTCAGCCGCGGCCAATCTCGATGCGCTCCTCTCCTTGCAATCCGTGGATGATGCGACGAGCGGCCGACGCCGTGCGGCCAAGCAAGGGTTTGATCTCCTCGATCGACTTGAAGACATGCGGCTTGGATTGCTCAATGGCAAGCTTTCCTCCACGCAGATTCAGCGCCTCATCTATAAGGTGCAAAATCTGCCGCGGACGGGCGACGAACGCCTTGATTCGTTGCTCGATGACATTGACTTGAGAGCGCGTGTTGAGCTTGCAAAACTGGGTGTGTTTGAGTTTTAAACAACACAAAATGTCTCGCGTAGTGCCGGACGCTTCCAAATAACTGAGTTTTATCAATAGAGTAGATGCTTCGCCCGTGGCGGGTTTAGCATTAACTTAAATGTCACAAATCGCGCATTGTGTGTTCGATTGGCTGCGACTATATTCCGCAAAAATCCGTAGTTATGATCGGGGTTCGCTATGATAGCTGACGTGATGGAGAAATACCGTCCCACTGAAGACGAAGAGTTCATGAATTCTCGTCAAGTGGATTACTTTCGCGAGAAGCTGATTTCCTGGAAAAATGAGATACTTGCGGAAAGCCGCGAAACGCTCGAAAACCTCCAGAATGACAGCCAGAATCACCCTGACATTGCAGACCGGGCGTCCTCTGAGACTGATCGGTCCATCGAGCTTCGCGCGCGGGACCGACAGCGCAAACTGATTTCCAAAATTGACGCAGCGCTCGCTCGAATTGAAGACGGGTCTTATGGGTTTTGCGAGGAGACAGGTGACCCGATTGGTGTCGGTCGGCTGGAAGCCCGCCCCATCGCCACGTTGTCACTCGAGGCCCAAGAACGCCATGAGAGACGCGAAAAAGTTTACCGCGACGACTAGGGTTCAGACCTCATTTATAGGCCTGAACCCCAGACCGTCTGTTCCAATCCAGATTTGAAAAGAAAACGGCACCCGCGTTTATGGCCGCAGGTGCCGTTTCTGTTTTCCGGTCTCCACCAAAATTGGGGAGCATGGTGTCAACCGGAGCGCCGTTCAGCCTAGGAAGAACGGCTGGGGAGCCCTATAAACTCACAAAGCACTTTCGGGGCTTTAAGGCGTATTCAATCAAGCGGTCTTAGAATGGTGAGACCACGTCAAGGATTTGCTGCCCGTAATTCGGTCTTTGGACGTTTGTGATCTGACCGCGGCCGCCATAGGAAATCCGAGCTTGCGCGATCTTGGTGGAATCGACCGTGTTGTTCGGCTGTATGTCGTCCGGTCTGATGATACCGGTGACGATTAGCTCGCGGATTTCGAAGTTCACCCGCACTTCCTGCTTGCCTTCAATCACGAGGTTTCCATTCGGCAGTCTTTGAACAATGACCGCAGCGATTGTGGTGGTCAGCTCCTCCGAGCGCTCTACCGACCCATCACCTGCGGAGTTGGTGTTTGCGTTGGCGTTGACGACAGCGCTCGCATCGGTGACACCCGGGATGAGCGTGAAGATGGAGCCCAAGAGGCCAGTTCCAGCCCCTAGGCCGACACCAGAGGTCCTGCTGCGCTCTGATGTGTTTTCGATCTCGGCTTCATCGTCAATGGTCACGTTCACCGTCAGGATGTCTCCGACTTTCCGGGCGCGCCCATCGCGAAAGAACGATTGGTCAGCCGAGCGCCAGAGCGAGTTTGCTGTGTAGACGGCGGGTTCCGGCTCCGGAAGAGGTACCGTTACCGGACGGTAACCCGCTTGCGCTGTCGGATTTTCGATGGGCGATAGGGCTGGAACTTTGCCCACTTTGCTCAAGCCGTCGGCCACGCCGCAACCCGACAAGACGAGCGCTGCGAAAAGTCCAATGGCAAGTTTGCATCGGTTTGCTGGAAGGGAGACTTTGACTACGCTAGACATGATAAACCTCTCATTTCACTCTTAGTTCGCCGCAAGGCTTGATGTTTTCAGGGGCGTGCGGGCTTCGACCAGCACCTCACCGCGGGCGCTGACAACCGCACGAACAATGCGTTTGGATTGAAGGTTCATGACGGAGATCGTGCCGCCTTCGGGGCCGTTGTCGAGCGCCCGACCTTGTGCTGTCAAAATCAGGCCCGGAACCGCGTAGGTTATCGTCACCCGTTCGTTCGAGCGTACGAGCAGGGGCGGGGCGATGTGATTCTCGCGCAGAACGCTGTTTTCCGACAGGCGTCGGGTCACCGCTTTGCCGATGATCCCATCGATCGACTGCAAGGCCTTCGCGTTGCTGCGTGATTTGGCGATACGCGCCTGTGTTATGTCACCTGGTCCTAAAATGTCATCGCGCTGCACATCGCGGGTGAGGGTTGCGACCGTCACCATTTCTGTAATGACGCCTTGAACCGGCAGTTTTTTAAGACCGGTGTGGGTGTTCACATCCACCGTCGCATGGAAGCGGCGGTCATCCGCCATGAATGTCGTCTCGCCGATGGAAAATGCTTCGCTTGAGCGTGGGTCCGTATGGATTTCCTCCGGCAAAGTGCTCGTTGTCACTTCGAAGTCGATTTCCGCACTCATTGCGTCACTCAAGCGGTCCTTCAGTGCATCTGTCAGGACTTCTCTTGAAATGATGCGGCTCGGTCGGTGGACCGTCACATGGTTGTTGGCGTTGAGATCGATGTCGAACAGACCGACGGCATGGGCTTCTTTTGCCACCCGCGTGGCGCTGATCGTGCCCGATTTGCCGAGGTCAGGGGCGAGGAACAGGGGTTCGTCCGCCAGATCGCCCGCGTCGTCAAAGAGATCTTTGGCATAGACAACGTCGCCATAAACGGAGATCTCCGGCTTCAGTGTGGCGCTGCCTGCGGCGTGCGAAAAGCTGACGAGCAAAAGGCCCACTGTTGCCGCAAGAAGCGTTGTTTGCGTCATCTTTGCCATGTTATACATCCTCTTTCGCCTAACCCTCAACCTAGTTCGTGATTGCGCTTGCAGCCTGCATCATCTCGTCAGCTGCGGAGATCACACGGGAGTTCAGTTCATAAGCGCGCTGGGCGGAAATCAGATCGGAAATCTCGGCAACCGCGTCGACGTTGGAGTTTTCAAGAAATCCCTGAAGCAGGTCACCACGGCCATCTTCACCGGGGGCACCGGTTTGAGGTGTTCCGCTGGCAGCCGTTTCCAGGAAGAGGTTGTCGCCGATTGCCTCAAGCCCGCCGGGATTGATGAAGGTGACCACCTCGATCTGGCCGACATTGGTCTTGTTGGAATCGTTGCCAACGACGACCTCCACCTGGCCGTCAGTGCTGATTGAAATGGATCGACTGTCCTGTGGAATGGTGATTCCGCTGTCGACCTGGAACCCGTCGAGGGTGACAATCTCACCGTCCTGATTTCGCTCAAAGGAGCCGTCGCGGGTGTAGGCTGTTTGGCCATCCGGCAACTGGATCGCGATATACCCGTCGCCCCGGATCGCGACATTCAGCGGCTGTTCCGTCTGGTCCAGAGGGCCTTGCGACAGGACGCGGCTGGTGGCGGCGAATTTTACACCGGAGCCGATTTGAATGCCGGTCGGCACGACGGTTCCGCTGTCGGATGACGAGGAGCCGACCCGACGCAGATCCTGGTACAAAAGGTCCTGGAATTCGGCGCGCTGTTTCTTGAAGCCGGTTGTTCGAATGTTGGCGATGTTGTTCGCGACAGTTTGCACATTGAGTTCCTGGGCACGCATGCCCGTCGCAGCAGTTTGTAGTGCTTTCATCGTTCAAACTCCCTTAGCTTAAACATTCACGCGGACGCGGCCGAGCGTCTGAATTGCTTCTTCGCGCAGCTCATTTTGCTGGCCCATCAGGTTCGCAAGTTCCTGGTACGCGCGTTGAACCTCGATCATCTGTGTGATCCCGAGAACCGGATCGACATTGGAGCTTTCGATGGCGAATTGAGAGACGCGTGGCGTTTCGATACGGATTGCGTCATCCCCGTCGAAGAGATTGTCGCCAATGCGGTTCAGCGCCTGCGGGTTGTCAAAGCGGACAATCTGGAGGCGTCCGACTTCGCCGCTCACATTGCCGGAGACCGTGCCATCGCCTGTGATTGTGATGTCTGTGTCTTCGGGCGAGAACTGGATCGTGCCACCGTCTGACAACACGGCACTGCCGTCATGGGTGACGAGTTGGCCGTTTGGATCGATGGTGAAGGCTCCATTTCGCGTGTAGCGATCACCCTGCGCGGTTTGGATAGTGAAGAAGCCTTCACCTTTAATCGCGACGTCAGTCTGGTTTCCTGTGGTCTGCAGGCCGCCTTCTGCAAAATCTGTCGTCGAGCGATCATCCAGCACGAAATGGACGTCGCGATCGGAGAACTCAAAAGACTCCGCACTCGCATCCGTTTCGAGGTACTCCTCGAACAGAAGACCCTCGGCCTTGAAGCCGGTCGTGTTCATGTTCGCCACATTGTTGGCGACAATAGCCATCTGCCTGTTCAACGCCGTCAAGCGCGACAGGGAGACGAGTTGTGCGTTCTCCATAACGAACCACCTCTTGCTCCCCAATGGATGTCGAGCTCCCCAGCTCGCCATATGCGCAGCGCTCCCCAGCGCGTTGCATGTTGTTTACTGAGCAGAAACCATGCCAAACAATTAAGTCATTGTTTTTGTTGAGTTTTGAAATTTTAGAGGCCGTTCTTGGTTAGGAAAATCTTACCTGTCGGCAAATCAGGTCGGCATTTTTTGCCGCCTTGCGGCCATCGTGGTTAACAGTTTGCAACCAATCATTAACCATTCGGGCGCTATTTTGCCGGTGGAAAGAATCCGGTGCTTTTCGGTGGCGCGAAAGCAGAAAAGCAGTCGGATACTCGGTCAATTTGGGTTATGGGCATGACTGACGAAACTGTTGCTGATACCGACACTCTCGACGATGATGAGGCGAAGCCGT
>JBCBTO010000081.1:0-7854 GCA_039818625.1 Pseudomonadota bacterium | reverse complement strand
TCACAAACTACCGTCCGCAGTTCTACTTCCGCACGACGGACGTGACCGGTGTTGTGAGCCTTCCAGAAGGTACCGAAATGGTGATGCCGGGCGACAACGTGTCTGTTGATGTTGAACTCATCGTGCCGATCGCCATGGAAGACGGCCTACGCTTCGCGATCCGCGAAGGTGGTCGCACAGTTGGCGCTGGCGTCGTAGCCTCGATCATCGAGTAATTGTTTTAAGGCGCGCGGGTTCTCGCTCTCGCGCCTTTTTCACACGCTGTCGTGTGACGATTCTGTAACAAGCCGGGTTGCACTTTCTTCGACTGTGTCAACCTTTTAAAAATCGTATCCCTTGGGGACCAAGTTTATGAACGGTCAAAACATTCGCATTCGTCTTAAGGCGTTCGATCACCGCATCCTCGATGCGTCGACGCTTGAGATTGTGAATACCGCAAAGCGCACCGGCGCGCAGGTCCGCGGGCCCATCCCGCTGCCGACGCGCATCGAAAAGTTCACGGTGAACCGGTCGCCGCATATCGACAAGAAAAGCCGCGAGCAGTTTGAAATGCGCACGCACAAACGGCTTTTGGACATTGTCGAGCCGACACCGCAAACGGTTGACGCTTTGATGAAGCTCGACCTCGCTGCCGGCGTTGACGTTGAGATCAAACTCTAAAGCTCAAAGCGGGCTTTGCTGAGATAGACAAGAAGAGGACGCCATGCGTTCAGGAGTAATTGCACAGAAGGTCGGAATGACCCGCATCTACAACGATGCCGGGGAAGGTGTTCCGGTGACCGTTCTGAAACTCGACGGCTGCCAGGTCGTGGCCCATCGCACGAAAGAGGCGAACGGTTACACCGCAATGCAGCTCGGTTCCGGTTTCCGCAAGGTGAAAAACACGCCAAAGGCAATGCGCGGCCATTTTGCAGTGGCCAAGGTCGAGCCCAAGCGTAAGGTTGCGGAGTTCCGTGTGGACGAAGGCAACATGATCGACGTCGGTGCTGAGATTACCGCCGATCACTTTGTTGCAGGTCAACGCGTGGACGTCACGGGCACATCGATGGGTAAGGGCTTTGCCGGTGTTATGAAGCGCCACAATTTCGGTGGTGGTCGCGCCACGCATGGTAACTCCATTTCGCACCGCTCGCACGGTTCGACCGGTCAGTGTCAGGACCCGGGCAAGGTCTTCAAAGGTAAGAAGATGGCCGGCCACATGGGCGCTGAGCGCGTAACGACGCAGAACTTGGAAGTCGTCAAAACTGACGTTGAGCGCGGTCTGATCATGTTGCGCGGCTCGGTGCCGGGTTCCAAAGGCGGCTGGATTCTAGTGAGTGACGCGGTCAAACGCGCGCGGCCGGATGATGCGCCAATGCCGGGAGCGTTCAAGCTCGCAAACGCAGCACCGGCCAATGATGCAGCTCCCGTTGCGGAGGCACCAGCCGAAGACGTTGCAAGCGAGGGAGCAGAAGAATAATGGAACTCGCAGTTCAAACATTTGATGGCAAGGCGTCTGGAAAAGTCACGCTGTCGGACGAGATTTTTGGTCTCGAACCGCGCGCTGATATCCTGAGCCGCATGGTCCGCTACCAGTTGCCAAGCGCCAGGCTGGCACGCACAAAACAAAAACGCGCGCGGAACTCACGGCAACTGGCAAGAAGTTTGTTCGCCAGAAGGGGTCCGGCGGCGCACGTCACGGTGACCGCAAAGCACCACAGTTCCGCGGCGGCGGTAAGCCGTTCGGCCCTGTCGCGCGCGATCATGCCCATGACCTTCCGAAAAAAATCCGGGCGCTTGCCCTAAAGCATGCGTTGTCGACGAAGGCAAAGGCGGAAAGCCTTATCGTGGTGGATGAAGCAGCATCGAAAGATGGCAAGACCGGCACGCTTAAAGGCCAGCTCGGCAAACTCGGCGTTGCAAATGCGCTCATCATCGGCGGTGCGGAGCTCGACGACAATTTCGCCCGCGCAAGCCGCAACATTCCGAACGTGGACGTGCTGCCAGCGCAAGGCATCAATGTTTACGACATTCTGCGCCGCGACACGCTGGTCCTCACGAAGGCCGCCGTCGACGCGCTTGAGGAGCGGTTCAAATGAGTGATTTTCGCCACTACGACATAATCCGCTCGCCTGTCATCACGGAGAAATCCACGATGGCGTCTGAGAACAATCAGGTCGTTTTCAACGTCGCAGCAACCGCGACCAAGCCTGAGATCAAGAAAGCGGTCGAGACTTTGTTCTCGGTCAAAGTGAAAGCCGTCAACACGCTTAACCGCAAGGGCAAGATGAAGCGGTTTCGTGGCATCGTCGGCAAGCAAAGCGACGTCAAAAAAGCAATCGTCACATTGGCTGACGGCAGCTCGATTGATGTCACGACGGGCCTTTAAGGGGTAGGTGAAGTAAAATGGCACTGAAGACCTTCAAACCGAACACACCCGGCCAGCGCCAGTTGGTTCTGGTCGACCGTTCGGCGCTTTATAAAGGAAAGCCCGTCAAGGCCCTAACTGAAGGCTTGACGAAGTCGGGTGGCCGCAACAATGCGGGTCGCATCACGGCGCGTCGCCGCGGCGGTGGTCACAAGCGCGCTTACCGCCTGGTGGATTTCAAGCGCAACAAGTTCGATGTTTCTGCGACGGTTGAGCGGATTGAATACGATCCGAACCGCACGGCGTTTATCGCGCTCATCAAATATGATGACGGCGAGCTGTCTTACATCCTCGCGCCGCAACGCCTTGCGGAAGGCGACAAGGTGATCTCGTCGAAGTCAGCGGATATCAAGCCGGGCAACACGTTGCCGCTGCAGTCCATGCCAGTCGGCACCATCGTCCACAATGTGGAGATGAAGCCGGGAAAGGGCGGTCAGATCGCACGGTCAGCCGGTGCATACGTTCAATATGTCGGTCGCGACCAGGGTTACGCGATCATCCGTTTGAATTCTGGTGAAACACGCCTCGTGCACGGCTCATGCCTTGCGACAGTGGGCGCGGTTTCCAACCCGGACAATTCGAACACGAATATGGGCAAAGCGGGCCGCAACCGCTGGCTCGGCAAGCGGCCGTCGGTTCGCGGTGTGGCTATGAACCCTGTCGATCACCCACACGGTGGTGGTGAAGGTCGTACATCCGGTGGTCGTCACCCGGTGACGCCATGGGGCAAGCCCACCAAAGGCAAGCGGACGCGCTCAAACAAATCATCCGACAAATTCATCGTGCGCTCACGTCATCAGCGCAAGAACAAGCGATAGGAGACGGGACAGTTGGCTCGTTCAGTTTGGAAGGGTCCATTTGTGGACCGGTATCTGCTCAATAAAGCAGACAAGGTTCGCGAAAGCGGACGCAACGAAGTGATCAAGACGTGGAGCCGTCGCTCGACAATCTTGCCGCAATTCGTGGGTCTGACTTTTGGTGTCCATAATGGCCAAAAGCACGTGCCGGTTTCCGTGTCGGAGGACATGGTCGGTCACAAATTCGGTGAGTTCTCGCCAACCCGGACCTACTACGGTCACGGCGCGGACAAGAAAGCGAAGAGGAAGTAACGATGGGCAAGCCAAAGGCAGGCCGTCCGTTGCCTGATAACGAAGCACGCGCAATCAACAAGATGATCCGGGTGAGCCCGCAAAAGCTCAACCTGGTCGCTCAGATGATCCGTGGCAAAAGGGCGGAAAGCGCACTTGCAGACCTCACTTTCTCGCCGAAGCGTATCGCGGGCGAAGTGAAGAAGACGCTTGAAAGCGCAATCGCGAACGCTGAAAACAACCACCAGCTCGATGTCGACAATCTCGTCGTTTCCGAAGCTTATGTGGGCAAGGCGATGGTGATGAAGCGTTTCAAGGCACGCGCGCGCGGTCGTGGTGCCCGTATTTTCAAACCGTTTTCGCACCTGACAATTGTCGTGCGTGAAGTTGAGGAGGCCGCATAATGGGTCAGAAAGTAAACCCTATCGGCCTGCGTCTCGGCATCAACCGCACATGGGACAGCCGCTGGTACGCAGACAAAGGCGAATACGGTGATCTTCTTCAGGAAGACATGAAAATTCGCACGATGCTGATGAAAGAACTGAAGCAGGCTGCTGTTTCGAAGATCATCATCGAGCGTCCTCACAAGAAGTGCCGCGTGACGATCCACACGGCTCGTCCAGGTCTCGTGATCGGTAAAAAAGGTGCGGATATTGAAAAAATCCGCAAGAAAGTAGCCGCAATCACCGACAGCGAAGTGTTCATCAACATCAATGAGGTCCGCAAGCCGGAACTCGATGCGAACCTTGTCGCGCAGTCGATTGCCCAACAGCTTGAGCGCCGGGTTGCCTTCCGCCGCGCCATGAAACGTGCGGTTCAAAACGCCATGCGCATGGGTGCCCAGGGTATTCGGATCAACACTGGCGGTCGCCTTGGTGGCGCTGAAATCGCCCGCGTTGAATGGTATCGCGAAGGCCGCGTGCCGCTGCACACCCTGCGCGCTGACATCGACTACGGTGTTGCGGAGGGTCTGACGGCTTACGGCATCATCGGCATCAAGGTCTGGATCTTCAAAGGCGAAATCCTTGAGCATGATCCGATGGCGTCTGAAAAACGCGCCATGGAAAACAACGAAGGTCCATCCGGTGGCGGACGTCGCCGCGAGGGTGGCCGTGATCGCGACCGCGACGCGCGCTAAGAACAAGAGCTATAGGGAACAGAAACAATGCTGCAGCCAAAGCGCACAAAGTTTCGCAAGATGCACAAGGGCCGCATTCACGGCGCCGCGAAGGGGGGAACGGACCTCAACTTTGGTGCCTACGGTCTGAAGGCCCTTGAGCCGGAACGCATCACCGCGCGCCAGATCGAGGCGGCTCGTCGTGCGATGACCCGTTACATGAAACGGGCAGGTCGCGTGTGGATCCGCATCTTCCCGGATGTGCCGGTCTCCTCAAAGCCGACCGAGGTCCGCATGGGTAAAGGTAAAGGTTCGCCCGATTTTTGGGCGGCCAAGGTGAAACCGGGCCGTGTGATGTTTGAAGTCGACGGTGTGTCGGAACCGATTGCCCGCGAAGCCATGCGCCTTGCGGCCATGAAACTGCCGATCAAGACGCGCTTTGTGCAGCGCATTCCCGACTAAAGGGCCTGACTAAGGGTTGAGTGCTATGAAAGCCACGGACTTGAGATTAAAAACACTGGACGAGCTCGAAGACGAGCTGATGAGCCTGAAGAA
This sequence comes from Pseudomonadota bacterium, assembly GCA_039818625.1. Classification (GTDB taxonomy): domain Bacteria; phylum Pseudomonadota; class Alphaproteobacteria; order Rhizobiales; family JACESI01; genus JBCBTO01. Next base: position 2,687 of record JBCBTO010000081.1, on the reverse strand, counting down.
GGAGCAGTTCAACCTGCGCTTTCAGCGAGCATCGGGCCAGATGGAAAACACCGCGCGCGTGCGGGCCGTTCGCCGCGATATCGCACGCATTATGACAATCGCCGCTGAAAAACGCGCGGCGAGCAACGCCTAAAGGTTGAGATACTATGCCAAAGCGCATTCTCCAGGGCACCGTGGTGTCCGATAAGACCGACAAGACGATCGTGGTGAAGGTTGAGCGTCGCTTCAACCACCCGCTTTTCAAGAAGGTTGTCCGTCGGTCGAAGAACTATCAGGCGCATGACGCCGACAACAAATTTAAGACCGGTGACCAGGTTTTCATCGAGGAGTGCAAGCCGATTTCGAAAACGAAGCGGTGGACGGTTCTCCAAGATCGCAGCCAAAGTCGATAACCCCGCGTCTCACTTGACGCAAAAAGAAAGAAGTGGCGAAAGCTCATGATCCAGATGCAAACCAACTTGGAAGTAGCGGATAACTCCGGTGCCCGCCGGGTGCAGTGCATCAAAGTGCTGGGCGGCTCAAAGCGGAAATACGCCTCCATCGGCGACATCATCGTGGTGTCGGTGAAAGAGGCCATCCCGCGTGGCCGTGTGAAGAAAGGCGACGTGCGCCGCGCAGTGGTCGTACGCACCGCAAAAGACATCCGCCGTCCGGACGGCAGCGTGATCCGCTTTGATGGAAACGCAGCTGTCATTTTGAACAACAACGAAGAACCGATCGGGACACGCATCTTTGGTCCGGTGCCGCGTGAACTGCGCACCAAAAACCAGATGAAAATCATCTCGCTCGCGCCAGAAGTGCTCTAAAGGGGACGGACATGGCAGCAAAGCTCAAAAAAGGCGACCGCGTCGTCGTCCTCGCCGGCCGCGACAAAGGCAAGAAAGGCACGATCTCCGAGGTCAAACCGAAGGAAGGGCGCGCCGTTGTCGACGGGATCAATCTTGTGCGTCGCCACCAGAAGCAATCGGCCCAAGGCGAAGGCGGGATCATCAGCAAACCGGCACCGATCCAACTTTCCAACCTGGCAATTGAAGACCCCAAAGATGGCAAACCGACCCGCGTCGGCTTCAAGATGACTGATGAGGGCAAAAAAGTTCGCTTTGCCAAGCGTTCGGGAGAAGTGATCGATGGCTGAGGCAGCAACCTACATTCCGCGCCTGAAAACGCTATACACCGATGTTATCCGCACAAAGATGACGGAAGAATTCGGCTACAAGAACCCGATGGAAGTGCCCAAGATCGAGAAAGTGGTCTTGAACATGGGCGTCGGCGAAGCGGTTCAGGATTCCAAGAAAGTGCGGGCGGCATTCGCCGATCTCGCGTTGATTGCGGGCCAGCAACCGGTGATCACTCGCGCGCGCAAGTCGATTGCAGGCTTCAAGGTGCGCGAAGACATGCCACTTGGCTGCAAGGTCACACTGCGCAAGACACAGATGTACGAGTTTATCGACAGGCTGGTAACGATCGCGCTTCCTCGCGTGCGGGACTTCCGTGGTTTGAACCCGAAGAGTTTTGACGGTCGCGGCAACTACGCGATGGGCATTAAGGAGCACATCGTGTTCCCGGAGATCGATTATGACAAAATTGATCAAACCTGGGGTTTCGACGTGGTTGTCTGCACGACGGCAAAATCAGACGATGAAGCCCGTAAACTCTTGACTGAATTTAACTTTCCGTTCCGCCAATAGGCGACGACGTTTGAGGACCTGAGACAATGGCGAAAAGAAGCGCTACTGAAAAAGACAAACGCCGCCGCAAACTCGTGGCGAAGGATGCGGTCAAGCGGGCCGCTTTGAAAAAGCAGATGAAAGATGAAAGCCTCTCCTTTGAAGAGCGCTTCAAGCTGCATATGAAACTGGCTGAGATGCCACGGGATGGATCGAAGACCCGCATTCGCAATCGTTGCGGTGTGTCCGGTCGCCCGCGCGGCTATTATCGCAAACTCGGCATGTCGCGCATCGCCTTGCGCGAGCTTGGAAATTTCGGCCTCGTGCCCGGAATGGTCAAGTCGAGCTGGTAGGGGAGGTGTGAGATGAGCATGATTGATCCGCTCGGCGATATGCTGACACGCATCAGAAACGCGCAAATGCGCACCAAGACGAATGTTGTAACGCCTGCGTCAAAACTGCGCTCGCGCGTTTTGGAAGTGCTGCAGTCTGAGGGCTATATTCGCGGCTTTTCGGAAGCGGAGTACGCCAAGGGCAAATCGGAGATCACCATCGAACTCAAATATTTCGATGGGGAGCCGGTGATCCGTGAAATCAAGCGGATTTCAAAGCCCGGACGCCGTGTTTATGCATCTGTGAAGAACCTCCCGCGCGTTGCAAACGGGTTGGGCGTTTCGATCCTGTCGACACCAAAGGGTGTGATGTCGGATTCGAAGGCACGTGAAGAAAATGTTGGGGGTGAGGTGCTGTGTCAGGTCTTCTGAGGAAAGCTGTGGCAACCGTCATCCGAAGTGAAACGAAAGCGCAGGCGAAGGAAGTCTGATGTCTCGTATTGGAAAAAAACCGGTGGCTGTCCCGTCAAACGTGACGGCAACTGTCGATGGTCAGCAAGTGGCCATGAAAGGCCCGAAGGGGGAACTCTCCTTCGTGGTCAATGACGAAGTCTTGGTCAAGATGACCGATGACGGGATCGTGGTCGATCCGCGTGATGAATCGAAAGATGCACGCTCCAAATGGGGC
>JBCBTO010000080.1:0-7858 GCA_039818625.1 Pseudomonadota bacterium | reverse complement strand
GTGTATTTTTCCATCGCTCACGTGTCGCGCGCTTCCTCGTAAGGTGTTGTTTTTGGTGTCGGTTGTGGCGACGGTACCAATATCGGTTTGAAGGCGGGGGCGAAAGAGCGTTTCGCCTTAGCGGGAATTCCCTGATAGAGCTGCTTCGTCGCCTCCATCAGGAAAACGCCGGACAGGCGTGACCAGAAGCGCTCGCCGCCGTTTTCCATCCAATTGGCTGAGAGGATGGACCGGCGCTCAATCGGGGGGGTGTGCAGCGCGCTGACCCAACCGACGGGGGAAAACATCGCCTCGCGCATCAGCCGTGTGAGCTGTCCCCGGCTAAACGGCCGTCCATATCCAAATGGCGTGTTTTCAAGCCGGGCCCAAAGGCCGGTCCGGTTTGGTACGATCACAAGGAGCCGCCCCCCCGGTGAAAGCACCCGCCAGATCTCTGCCAGGAGTTCGCGCGGATTGTCGGTCATCTCAAGCGAATGGACGAGCAGGACGCGATCGACGGCGGCGTCTGGCAGCGGCAGCATATCGTCGGCGACGAGGCTTGTGACCGACGGGCCGTCGGAGGGCCAGCGAAAAACGCCCTGGCTTGCCGGCATGAAGACGAGGATGCGGTCCGCTTCACCGATCAATGGGCGCATGAAGGGGGTCGTGTAACCCAGCCCCAAAATGCGGTCGCCCGCGACCTTCGGCCAGACATGGTGGATTTTCGCCCGCAATTTCAGTCGGGTCTGCCGCCCGAGCCGGGAGTTGTAAAAGTCCTTCAGGTCAATTGCGTCGAGATACATGGCCGCTCAATGGTAGGCAGTCGCGTGGAGCTTTCCTAAGTGTGGTGGTTTTTCCGCGAAAGACAAGGACGCGATGGGGGGACGCTCTAAGGCAGGCGCACCTGGATGTGAATATGGTCGTCATGGCGCGCAGCGCGGCATCCCTGGAAGCGGATGACATCGTTTTGAAGTCCCATGCGCTCTTTGAGATGTGGCTCCAACAGGATTTTTTCAACGCCTAACGCAACGCCGTCTTCAGAGAGCCATCTCAGAGCTTCAGCCGTTCGGTCCGGTTCAAGGGATAAGTCCTTGGAATTGAAAGCTTGAAACCACGTCATGTCCCATCTCAGCGTGAGGATGTCACGGCGGTTTCCACAGGGCTGCGGTTCATCCCTCAATGGCTCCTCAAAGGCCCAGAAGCCAATGGGTGATGCGGTTTTGCCCGGTCGATAGCCGCTTGCGTCTCGGTAGTAAAAGGCGATGTCGAGTTTGCGACCGTCGTCGTGGGAGAGATGGGGCAGAAGCGGGAACCCGTCGAGAAATGGAAAATTGGCATCGAGGAAGAGTGTCTGCGTTCCGGGAAACGCTTTATCCATGTGAGTTGCCAGTCTATCAGCGAGAATGCTCGTCTGCGGTGTCACATAATGGCGGTTGAGCGCGCAGTAGAGCGGGGACTGGATGTGGCCCGCCTCATCCTTTGCGCAAGACAAGGGAACGCGTCCAAACTGTGCTGCAAGGGGTGGGACGACAAGGACCGTCGCCGCTACGTAGATCGCGACGAAGCCTGCAAGCGTTCCAATCGTCCTGAGATAAGGTGAGGACACCCACCGCACCAGAAAAAGGGCAAGGACAAGTGCAACACCCCCAATTTGGGTCAGGATTGTCAGTGCGATGACGCCGACGATGGTCAGCACCAGACGAAATCTGAACATATGTCTTCAATCCCTTTGTTGACCTTTGCGCCGCCCGCATCATACTCACGGCAAAGAGAAAAGGGAGGTTCATATGCCATCGCTCGACGTTTTCCAGTTCCCATGCCGGGATGACAATTACGGGGTCCTCATTCGTGACGCGGAGGCAGGCGTGACGGCCACGATTGATGCACCTGAGCTTGCAGCCGTCGAAAAGGCGCTGTCGGACAAAGGCTGGTCTCTCACGCATATCATCACGACCCACCACCATATGGATCACGTCGAGGGGCATGACGCGCTCAAGGCGAGATATGGCTGCACAGTGATTGGGCCGGCAGGTGAGGCTGACAAGATCCCAGGCATCGATACGCAGGTCAAAGAGGGCGACACGTTCAAGTTTGGCGGGTTCGATGTCGAGGTTATCGAGACGCCGGGCCATACGCTCGGGCAGGTGAACTATCACATTCCCGCCGCCAAGATCGCCTTCACCGGCGACACGCTTTTCGCGCTTGGCTGCGGGCGGATTTTTGAAGGTACACCCGCCCAAATGTATGGCTCGATGGCAAAGCTCAAGCAACTTCCCGCCGATACGACCATTTACTGCGGCCATGAATACACGCTTGCGAATGCCAAGTTTGCGGTGTCCGTTGATCCGGACAATGCGGCGTTGAAAGCCCGTGCATCCGAGATTGAAGCCTTGCGCGCAGATGATAAGCCGACACTGCCGACGACGATGGCGCTGGAGCTTGAAACCAATCCATTCCTGCGGTTTGACGACCCCGCCATTCGCGCCCATCTCGGCATGGAAAGTGCCAGTGACGAGGCGGTTTTCACTGAAATCCGGCGTTTGAAAGACAATTTTTGATGTTCGGTGTTTCGACCGAGCAGCAGTCGGCGAAAGACATCATCCGCGCGCTTGATTTGAAACCGCATCCAGAAGGCGGGTATTTTCGCGAAACGTTCCGTGACGACGACGCTGCCGACGGTCGTGCGTTGTCGACGGCGATCTATTATCTTCTTGATGTCGGCGATTGTTCGGCCTGGCACCGGGTCAATGATGCGGCTGAGGTCTGGCATTTTTATGCGGGCGCGCCGCTTTCTCTTACGGTGTCGCCGGATGGCCATGACGCAACGGCCTATCGCCTGGGGCCGAACATCGATTTCGGCGAGCGGCCGCAAGTGATCGTTCCGAAAGGGTGGTGGCAGACGGCGGAGAGCCTCGGTGAATGGACGCTCGTTGGCTGCACAGTCGCGCCCGGCTTTGAGTTTTCCGGGTTTGAGATGGCGCCGCCGGATTGGCGCCCAGTTCCGCGCCCGCCCTCCTGAGCGATTTCACAATAAAGGGGCGTGGCGTGGATCGCCGCTCACGGTTCAAGACCAAGTCAAAGATGCGTAGATGTCGCCTGAATTCGCTTCATGGGGGAGTGCGTCCACTTTGCGCGCCATCTCGTTGCCTGACATTGGCTCACTCGCCTGCCATGCGTAACTCTCGCCCAAGATCATGTTGAAGCGGTAGGGCCCGAGGGTGCTCAATGCCTTGAGGCAGTCGAGGGCGACGTCGCGCTGTATGGTTGTAAACTCGAAGGACAGGGCGTCGATTGGTCGACTGAGGCCATTGATGACGTTGAGCTCGAAACCTTCCACATCGATTTTAACGAAATCGGGGGTGCCGAAGTCCGCCATCAATGCATCAAGAGTTGTGACGGGCACCTGAAGCTTGCGCGTCCAAGACTGCTCTCTCCAGCCGTCTTGCCCGTCAGCTGCATTGATGAACGCCGGTGACGCAGTGGAGACCGTGGGATTGGCTTCGTTGACGTGGAGGTCCAGAAGGCCCGCTTCAGCGCCGCACGCTTGGCCAATGAGTGTGACGCCGTCATCGCGGGTGTGGATGAGCCTTGCCGCGCGAAAGGGAAGCGGCTGAGGTTCCAGGGCCACCACCCTTGCGCCAAGGCGGCGGAAGGATGCGATGCGGTCACCGACATGGCTTCCGATGTCGAACGCGAGATCGCCTGGGCGCAGGAACGCAGCATATGTGGCGTCCATGCGTCGGTCACGGATGTCATCGCCGTAATAGGTTCTCAAAGAGCGGAACACGCCTTGCAGTTCAATTGAGGCCATTATGGCACCTCTGCTCGTCTTCGATCACTCATGATGCGGCAGATGCTTCTTCAGGCACCGAGATTTTGCAAGAGCGTGAAGGTCAGGTCCGCCATTTGATGGAGCACCCCATGCTGGGTATCTGATGCTCCGGTCCTTTGCCCGTGTTCGCGATGAGGTGCATGGCGTCCACCAGTTCACGGGTCCGGTTTTCGCCGCTTCCTCGACCGGCATCGTCCAGTCTGCCGCGGTATTGCAATTCGCCGTCCTTGTTGAATCCGAAGAAATCGGGTGTGCAGACAGCGTTATACGCTTTGCCCACCGACTGATCGTCATCGACAAGGTAGGGGAATTTCCAGCCGTACCGCGCCGCCGTCCGCTTCATATTGGGTGGGCTGTCCGCTTCTACATAGGTGTAATCATTCGACATGACGGCCAGAACATGAATGCCTTCTGCCATCAGGGTGTTTGTGTCTTCGGCAAGACGTTCGCCTATCGTCTGAACATAGGGGCAATGGTTGCAGATGAAGGCGATCAGAAGCCCTTTTTCACCGAGATGATCCTGCATGCGATGGGCGGTGCCATCTGCATCGTGCAGGGTAAAGTGCGGAGCCTTCCAGCCGAAATCGCAGATTGGTGTGTCAAGCAGCATCGGTCGAATTCACTTTTCAGCGTGCATGGTGGGCATCCAGCTCGCTCACGCGCTTTCTTTCGCCGGGAGAAGCCGGAGGGTGTGGTCTCGATGGCCGCACCCTTCGGCATGTTGGACCATCGCCCTAGCCGTTGGCGAAATACTGGCCGCCATTCGCCGTGATGACCGAACCCGTGATGAAACCGGAATCATCAGATGCGAGGAAGACCACGCAGCGCGCGATTTCTTCCGGTTCGCCAAGGCGACCGACCGGGATCTGCGGGATGATCTTTTCGTTCAGGACCTTTTCCGGGATCGCACGGACCATTTCCGTGCCGATGTAACCGGGGCAAACCACGTTTGCGGTGATGCCTTTGAATGCGCCTTCCTGGGCGAGCGCTTTTGTAAAGCCGATGTCACCCGCTTTTGACGCGGAATAGTTCGCCTGACCGGCTTGACCCTTCTGGCCGTTGATCGACGAGATCGTGATGATGCGTCCGAAGCCGCGTTCGCGCATGCCCGGCCAAATCGGGTGGGTCATGTTGAACACGCCGTTGAGGTTGGTTGAGATCACCTCATTCCACTGCTCAGGCGTCATCTTGTGGAACATGCCATCGCGGGTGATGCCCGCGTTGTTGACCAATACCTCAACCGGCCCGAGGTCCGCTTCGACCTTCTCGATGCCCGCTTTGCATTCGTCGTAATCGGCGACGTTCCATTTGTAGGTTTTGATGCCCGTCTCGGCTGTGAAAGCCGCTGCTTTTTCCTCATTGCCCGCAAAGGTCGCAGCGACTGAGTATCCTGCGTCTTTGAGTGCCGTTGAAATGGCCGCGCCAATGCCACGCGATCCGCCGGTCACGAGTGCTACTCGTCCCATGGTAGTCTCCTTCTCTTTTCAATGAAAAGGCGGGTGCCTCCCAACACCCGCCCGATGGTCGTCTTAGCGTTCGACGGTGAGGGCGACGCCCATGCCGCCACCGATGCAAAGGGTTGCAAGGCCCTTCTTGGCATCGCGTTTTTGCATTTCGTGCAGAAGCGTGACGAACACGCGGCAGCCAGATGCGCCAATGGGGTGGCCGATGGCAATCGCGCCGCCGTTGACGTTCACCTTGTCCGTGTCCCAGCCGAGGCCCTTGTTCACAGCGCAGGCCTGGGCGGCGAAGGCTTCATTGGCCTCGATGAGATCGAGGTCGTCGACGGACCAGCCCGCTTTGTCGAGCGCCTTCTTGGACGCCGGGATCGGGCCAGTCCCCATGATGGTTGGGTCGACACCCGCCGTTGACCATGACGCGATGCGCGCGAGCGGTGTGAGGCCACGCTTTTCAGCTTCGGATGCCTTCATGATGACAACGGCAGCCGCCCCATCATTCAGACCGGATGCATTGCCCGCCGTCACTGTGCCTTCTTTATCGAAGGCCGGGCGCAGTTTCTGCATGTTTTCAATCGTCGCGCCGTGGCGGATGTACTCATCCGCGTCGACAACCGTCTCGCCCTTGCGGGTTTTCACGGTAAAGGGAATGATTTCATCCTTGAACTTACCAGCGTTTTGCGCCGCTTCCGCCTTGTTCTGGGACGCGAGGGCGAATTCGTCCTGCTGGTCGCGGGTGATCTGGAATTCTTTGGCGACGTTTTCCGCCGTCGTTCCCATGTGGTAGCCGTTGAAGGCATCCCACAGGCCGTCCTTGATCATGCTGTCGACCATTTTGTAGTCGCCCATTTTGACGCCCGCGCGCAGGTGCTGAACGTGGGGCGACAGCGACATGCTCTCCTGGCCGCCCGCCACGATGATGTCCGCATCGCCATTGGCGATTTGTTGCATGCCGAGCGCAACGGCGCGAAGACCAGAGCCGCACACCTGGTTGAGACCCCAGGCTGTGGTTTCGATTGGAAGGCCGGCATTGATGGATGCCTGGCGTGCCGGGTTCTGACCTTGGCCTGCCGTCAGAACCTGACCGAGGATGACTTCATCCACGTCTGCGGCGTCAACACCGGCGCGGTCAAGAACGCCTTTGATGACAGTCGCGCCAAGATCATGGGCTGGTGTGTTGGCAAAAGCGCCGTTGAACGAACCAACGGCCGTTCTGCCCGCGCTTGCGATGACAATATCCTCTGAACTCATGGGCTCACCTTCCTCAACTCGTTTTCCGCCTATAATTTCCTATTCATGTTGCAGTGCAACATAACGCGTCCTGCATAATCGTGTTGCCGACAAAATGCAAACGCTGCCTCCCTGCAAAGATAGCATAACAGTCAATTACTGAGCGCGCATCGCAATATTGGTTTGTTCTGAGCCACAAGGGCGCTATTGTGATTTTGGCAAATAGATCATCGGGGATTGCGACCATGGCAAAGGTCGACGGCAACACCGTTATAAAAAAATATGCAAACAGACGGCTCTATAACACGGCCACCAGCACGTATGTGACGCTCGAAGACCTCGCTGTGATGGTGAAGGGCGAGGAGGATTTTACGGTCGTCGATGCGAAGACGGGCGAAGACATCACGCGTTCCGTTCTGACCCAAATCATTTTCGAGCAGGAGGCGAAGGGCCAGAACCTTCTGCCGGTTACGTTCCTGCGCAACCTCATCCAGTTTTATGGCGATTCCATGCAAACGATTGTTCCATCTTATCTGGAGCATTCAATGGATGCGTTTCGCGCGCAACAGGATAAGTATCGCGAACAATTGACCAATTCGTTCGGTCCCCAAGCGGCGCTTGATGCCATCAATGAGCAGACGCGCCGCAATACTGAGATGTTCCAGAACGCCATGCGCATGTTCATGCCGTTTGGTGCCGGTGCCATCGATCCAACCTCATCAAGTGAGGAAGGGCGACCTTCGGATGTAAGAGGTGATGCGTCCGGCGCTGTATCTGACGGCGACGACATTGAAGACATGAAAAAGCAACTCGCAGACATGCAAGAACAGCTGAAGTCGTTTGGCGACAAAAAAGACTAGCGTCCAGACTTGAGACCTCTTCTGACCCCCAATCGGAGTAGTGTCCTCACAACTCGCTGATCATGATGTGAGCAGCCAGTTGTTGGCACGGAGCTTGCGAAATCCTACCTAACTGTGAACGGAACACGGTTAAGTGTTTCGATTTGATACAGGTAGGCGCTTCATCCATGCACATCGTGCCGATTCCAAACACCAGATTTCCGGTCCGCCGTGTGGACCGCGTGCTGGACACGCGCGCGGCCAAAACCGTTCAGCGGGATGATGAGACCTTCGCTGCAGACCCTGCGCCTCAGTCGTTGCGCGCCGATGCATCCGCTTTCGACGGTCACACGCTCCTCGCAGCGCAGGTGATCGCCAGCCGTGTGCCGGAGCTCGCGGGGGCTCAAGGGTCGATTGCCGCGACCGCTGCTTATAAGTCCGCATTGACCCGAAAGGTCGTGCGGCTCGACACCGGCACGTTCTACGAGGATGCGGCCTGAACCCTAGTATCCCAACGCGCA
>JBCBTO010000079.1:0-7991 GCA_039818625.1 Pseudomonadota bacterium | reverse complement strand
GTGAAATGCTGGCTCGCCTCGATCTTCTCGCGCGCAGCCTGATCACCTGCCGCCATCGCGGGAAGACGATTTTGATCTTCCTCCTCCTCGTCGTCCTTCGTTTCGGTGTAAAGCGTCAAGAAGCCATCGAAACGCACCACAGTGCCTGTTGCGCGCAGGTTCGCGGCGTCGCCACCAGCTTTTGCAATGATTTCGGCGGTCGTGCGCTCAAGTTCAGCCGAAGCCATCTGACACGCGATCGCCCGTTTCCAGATGAGATCATAAAGGCGGAACTGATCGTCATCGAGAAACTTGCGCATATCCTTGGGCAGTCGGAACGCGTCCGTTGGTCGGATTGCTTCGTGGGCTTCCTGCGCATTCTTGGCTTTCGAGAAATACTTGCGCGGCTTTTCAGGCAGATACCGTTCGCCATATTGGCTCTCGATCTGTCGCCTCAGCGACCCGACGGCCTCGGGCGCAAGGTCCACGCCGTCCGTCCGCATATAGGTGATGAGGCCAGTGGTCTCCCCTGACAGCGTGATGCCTTCATAGAGTTTTTGGGCCACCTGCATTGTGCGCTGTGCGGAAAATCCGAGCTTGCGCGAGGCCTCCTGCTGCAAGGTAGATGTCGTAAAGGGCGGGAAAGGATTGCGCTTTTGCGGTTTCGCCTCGACCGTCTCAACGGAAAAATCAGCCCGTTCCAGCATCGTTTTGATGGTGGTGGCCTCGCCTTCATCGCTAATGCTGAGCCGCGTTTTCTTATCACCGTTGAAGGCCGTCAGCCGCGCTTCGAACGGTTTCGCGTCCTTCGTGTTGAGATGGGCGACAATCGACCAGTATTCCTGCGGCTTGAAAACCTCTATCTCCCGCTCACGCTCGCAGATGAGGCGAAGCGCCACGGACTGGACGCGGCCAGCAGACCGTGAACCTGGGAGCTTGCGCCACAAAACGGGAGACAGCGTGAAGCCGACGAGATAATCAAGGGCGCGGCGTGCGAGATAGGCTTCGACCAGCGGCGCGTCGAGCTCGCGCGGATTGTCCATCGCTTCCAGGATCGCGTTCTTGGTGATCGCATTGAAGACGACCCGCTCAATCTGCTTGTCCTTCAGCGCCTTTTTGTCTTGCAGGATTTGCAAAACATGCCATGAGATGGCTTCACCCTCGCGATCCGGGTCGGTCGCGAGAATAAGCCGATCCGCTCCTTTAACGGCCTTCGCGATCTCGTTGACGCGTTGTTTGGCTTTGGCATCGATCTGCCAGTCCATCGCGAAATCTTCATCAGGTCGCACCGATCCATCCTTCGGCGGCAGGTCCCTGACATGTCCATAGGATGCGAAGACCTGGTAACCAGATCCCAGATACTTATTGATCGTCTTCGCTTTTGCAGGCGATTCGACAATTACGACGTTCATTGATCACTCTCAGTTGGGCGCACCATTAAGGTGCTCAGCGCCTGCCCATCGCGACAAACCTGCAAGCGATGGTTGTATGTTCATAATATTCCGGTGCCCCAATAGCTGGGGCGGTCGACTGCGCGCGACAATCGGTATTCGCTGATTTTCTGTCAAATAGGATTTTGTAAAATTATCGCAAAGTCCCTGCTATTTGGATCACCCGGTTGATTTTGGACGGTAACAAAAACTTAAGGTTGTATATTTTTGTTGAAGCGCGCATAAAGTGTGTTACCTATTTCGTAAGAGGTGACACAGCGGCGAGGCAAGCAATGGCAAAACGATCTTCTGCACGTCAAACCGGAATGCCCGACACCTATTTAAACCCGTCAAGTCCGGGAACACCATCGGACCTAGACAAGATGGAGGATGCGGACGCGCTCGAACTGAGACGCGAAACGGCCCGATATGTGGAGCGCATGACGACAGACCTTTGCATGATGTCGACGCGTGTGGACCTCAGTTTTCTGGCATATCTCCTCGATATGGCCCGTATTGAAGCCTCCGATCGCTCAAACGACACCGAACTGGACGAGACGATCCATATCTCGTGAGCCCGCTTGATAGGTATTGCAGATTATACCGCGTTAGGGAGAAGGTCTACTTTTGGATTTGTGCTCCAGCAGCAGCCCATGCAGCCATCTCGTCATCCGCAATTGTCAATGAAACCCGCCATTGGCCATTGGTCTTGCGCAGAATGTAAACATGCTCCCATGAGGCCACAACTTCATCATCTGAACCCAGCATATGATACGCCATTCGTGCTTGGGCAACGTTGGAAAAGAGCTCCTCAGCCGAAAGCAGTTTACCGGTTGGCCGGGCGACCCCTTGTTTTCGATAAAAGTCCATCAGCGTGAGACAGTGGTCGCGAAACGCCTCTCGATCCATGGAAAAGTTGCCCGCTGGCGAGGGAAACAAGCCGACTTCATCCCAAAGCTCACTAACCGCTAAGGCATCTTGGCGATTGAAGGCATCCAGATATGCCGCGAAAAATGCCCTGATCTCGTCTTCAAAAGTCGCTTCTACGCCCATGACCTTCCCTTTTTGACATGTATTTGGAGCAATTTTGGTTCGGCTGCCGGTTGGTTAACAAGGCTGACGAACACAGGCAGCTCAACTGGAGCGCAGAATAAGGCGTTTTTGCGCGACCCAGCATTTGATAAGGCTAAAGACTGTCACTTAAGAAGTCCTGCAAAGAAATCCCAGACATGAGTATCGGACCCGTCAGGTCGTTCGTACGACGCAATTCCCCTCAACGCGGTCGATCCTCCCGCTGAATTCCAGCTCACAAAGGCTGGATAAGACGACGGAGGCGGGCAGACCCGTAAAACGAATGATGTCATCGACGTGGGTCGGCGTGACGCTGAGGCCATTCAAAATGGCATGAAGGGCGTCCTCAGGTGGATGTTGGGCATCAAATCCATCGTTGTTGGAACGTGCCTCGAAGCGAAAGGGCGTCTGCTCATTCGGCGACGTGCCATCTGGTTCGATCATCGGCCTCAAATCGGATAGGATATCATCGGCGCTGCGGATGAGGGTCGCCCCCTGCCGCAAAAGATCATTGGCACCGTCTGATCGGGGGTCGAGCGGGGAACCCGGTACTGCGAACACCTGCCTGCCTTGTTCGCCGGCAAGCCGCGCGGTGATCAGCGATCCTGACCGGCGGGCGGCCTCCACAACCACCACGCCAAGCGCAAGCCCGCTGACGATCCGGTTGCGGCGTGGAAAATCCTTTGATCGCGGCTCCGAGTGAATGCGTCTCTCGCTCATCACAGCTCCGCCCGCCTCAACGATATCCCGTGCAAGGTCAATGTTCTCAGGTGGATAAACCCGCCCGTGCCCTCCGGCGAGTACAGCAACCGTCCCGCTCGTCAAACTCGCTTTGTGGACTGCTGTATCGATGCCGCGGGCGAGGCCGGAAACGGTCACATAGCCTTGTTCACCCACGTCACGCGCGAGAAGAGACGCCATTTTCTGGCCGCTGACGGAGGCGTTTCTGGAACCGACAAGGGCGAGCATCGGCCTCGCGTTTAAATCGAGGGATCCCTGAACCAGCACAATCGGAGGGCTGTCGGATATGTGCATTAGGAGTTCTGGATACTGCGCTTCTCCGTAGGTGATATGGCGAATGGTGAGGTGATCGGCCTCTTCGAGTTCCCGCAGAGCCTCCTCTCGCGAACAGATGCGCAAGGGACGGGTGCCGCCAGCCCGTGCATTGATATCCGGCAGCGCTTCAAGGGCGGCATCGGCGGACCCGTAGCGGTTGATGAAATTCAAAAATGTCGTCGGTCCGATGCGCGCGGAACGGGCAAGGCGCAGCCATGCTACGCGTTGATCAAAACTGAGATCGGGACGACCCAATGCTCAGCCCTTCGAGCCGATGCGGCTTTCGGTGCCCGCCATCAGCCGTCTTATGTTTTGATGATGTTTCACCCAGGTCATCAGGGTGAGGAGGCCCATCAGTTCCGAATACTGAAACTCGCCAAAAAACCTGAGCGCAAGAGGAGTAATCAGCGTGGCGATCAACGCGGACAAAGAAGAATAGCGGGAGAGGAAGGCGACTGCGAGCCACACCACTGCGAATATGATCAAAGCGGGCCAAAAGAGACCTGCGAGGATTCCAAGATAGGTCGCAACGCCCTTTCCGCCTTTGAAGCGCAGCCAAATTGGGAAGAGGTGCCCGAGAAAGGCACCAAGGGCAGCGCATACGGCATAATCGAGTCCGCCTTGTGAGTAGGCCACCATGACGGCAGTTGTGCCCTTCAGCGCGTCGGCCAGAAGTGTCAAAGCCGCGAGCTTCTTGTCTCCCGTTCGCAGCACATTGGTTGCGCCGATATTGCCGGACCCAATGGCGCGGATATCGCCTTTGCCTGCAAAACGGGTGATGAGAAGGCCGAAGGGAATGGAGCCGAGCGCATAGCCGATAATGAGCCAAAGCAGAAAATATGGCATCGCGGCGGACCAACTGATCGGATCAGGCATTGCTACATTCCAGGGGTTAAGACGTCACCGGCCACAACCACTATAAGGTCAAAAACCGGCGCGTCGATACGCTTCAATACCATCCACATAGGTGGCGAGAACACGTCCGGTGAAGCGCGCGCCTTCAAAGCTCGTGTTCTTGGAGCGCGACTGAAGGTCTTCTTCGCGCAAAACCCAGGGCTCATGAAGATCGACAAGGGTGAAATCGGCGGGCGAACCTTTCGCAATCCGCCCGGCGTTTGCGTTCAAAAGCGTGGCCGGTGTCTGGCACAAAACGCGCGTGATGTCTGGCAAAGTGAGAACATCATCGTGAAAAAGTCGCAGCATGGCCGGAAGCAGTGTCTCAAGGCCGATGGCACCGTCGGCTGCGTCCGCGAAGGGGTGACGCTTCATATCAACATCTCTCGGGCGATGATCGGAGTGCACCACATCGATGGTGCCGTCTTTGATGCCGTCGATGATCGCCTGCCGGTCGTCCTCTGGTCTCAACGGCGGTGAGACTTTGAAAAAGGTGCGATAGGGGCCGATATCGTTTTCATTCAGCGCCACATTGTTGATCGATGCCCCGCATGTGACCTTCAGGCCGTGATCCTTGGCGCGCTTGATGATCTCAACAGACTCTGCGCAGGAAATCGCGCTCGCGTGATAGCGACCGCCGGTCAGTTTTGTAAGGCGGATGTCGCGCTCCAGCATGATGATTTCCGCCGCTTTCGGGATGCCGGGCAGCCCGAGGCGCGTTGCCATCTCGCTCTCGTTCATCACACCGCCTTGGCTGAGCGATGCATCCTCCGCGTGGTGGATGATGAGGCCATCAAAATCCCTGGCGTAAGAAAGGGCGCGGCGAAAAACGAGGGCGTTCTCAACAGATGCATTGCCGTTTGAAAAGGCGACAGCGCCAGCCTCGTGCATCAAGCGAAGTTCGGAAAGCTCCGCTCCGTCAAGACCCTTCGTCAACGCGCCCATGGCATGCACTTTGGCGACGGCAGTCGCACGCGCATTGCGTAAAACGAATTCCACGAGCGCCATGTCGTCGATGACAGGCGAAGTGTCTGGCTGGACCACCATGGTCGTGACCCCACCGGCAACGGCGGCGCGCGATGCGCTTTCAAGCGTCTCTTCATGCTCGTTACCGGGCTCGCCGGTGTGAACTTTCATGTCGACGAGACCCGGAAGCAGAACTTTGCCTGAGCAGTCTATGAGGTCATAGGCATCGTCCAAAAGGCTCGGAGCCACATGGCCTTCGATCGCTTTGATGATACCGTCTTCAACGAGAACTGTACGATTATCCTCGACAACGCCGGTGTCGAGCACAACGGTGGCATTTAAAAGGGCGAGGGGGCGGACCGTCATGACACATCCCCATTTCGGGTCGGTAAGTGTTTGGCGAGCGCTTCAAGAACCGCCATACGCACCGCAACCCCCATTTCCACCTGTTCGCGGATGACGGACTGGGCCCCGTCCGCGATCCCAGACGCGATTTCAACGCCGCGGTTCATTGGTCCCGGATGCATCACAAGCGCACCCTCGTTTGCTTTTGCAAGCTTCTCCGCATCAAGACCATAATAACGAAAATATTCACGCGAGGACGGAACGAATGAGCCCGCCATGCGCTCGCGCTGAAGGCGCAACATCATCACGACATCCGCCCCCTGAAGCCCCGCATCCATATCGGTGAACACCTCCACTCCCATGCGTTCAATGCCGGTCGGAAGCAAAGTCGAGGGGCCGACAACCCGCACACGGGCGTCGAGCGCATTTAATAGCAGTATGTTCGACCGCGCGACCCGGCTGTGGAGGATGTCGCCGCAAATGGCGACCGTCAGTCGTGCGATTTTGCCCTTATGCCGCCGGATCGTCAGCGCGTCGAGCAGCGCCTGGGTCGGGTGTTCATGGGTGCCATCACCCGCGTTGATCACCGAGCAACCGACTTTCTGTGCGAGCAACTCCGCCGCCCCGGCACTTGCGTGGCGCACCACGAGAAGATCGGGGTTCATCGCATTCAACGTGATTGCCGTATCGATCAGCGTCTCCCCCTTTTTGACCGAGGATGATGATACGGACATGTTCATGACATCCGCCCCGAGGCGTTTTCCAGCAAGCTCAAACGAGGATTGGGTGCGGGTGGAGGCTTCAAAAAACAGATTGATTTGCGTCCGTCCGCGCAAAACTGTCTTTTTCTTTTCAACCTGACGCCCCACATCGACCTGTTCATCGGCCAGATCGAGGAGCGCTGCGATCTCGCGGGGTTGAAGACCCTCAATGCCTAGCAGATGGCGATGGGGAAAGGCGAGGGAAGTTGTGTGGTCCATGGGCGCAGCTTCTAAAGGAAGCGGGCTCATCAGGCAACGTGAAGGCTGATGTTACAAACAGCCGGTCGCGTTCTCCACAGCAAGCAGGATTGAAAGAAATTGCTGTGTGCTCGCAGCCCTTTGCCTTATTTATATCCAAAATCGCCCAAACTGAGTCGTCCCTCCATGGTCCTGACTGCGCCACCCGACATTTTCGGTGAAGAACCGCAAAATCAGTCGCCGCCCTTTTCCGGACGCAACCTTTACGAAACGGACCCTCTTCTGGTTGCCCTCTCGAGCCAGATGCCCGATGCCGTGCGCGCAGAGCTGAAAACGCTTGGTGCAAGCCTTGGATCGGCGGACAGTTTTCAACTGGCGGATCTTGCAAACAAAAACAAGCCGACCTTGAAAACCCATGACCAGCGCGGACGACGCATCGACCGGATCGAGTTCCACCCGGCCTATCACGCGCTCATGCGGCGCGGCGTGGCGGCCGGTCTGCAAGGCTCCATCTGGGATGCGGACAAAGCGGCTGATGACGCGGGCATCAAGCATCAGTCCCGCGCGCTGCGGTTTTACATGACAGCTGAGGTCGAATGCGGTCATTTATGTCCGCTGACGATGACCAACGCCGCCCCCGCAGCTTTCCGGCACAATGGGCAACTGGTCCAGGACTGGCTGCCGCGTATCCGATCGCGTCAGTATGATCCGGGCCAAAAGCCCATGTCGCAAAAGACCGGCGTCACCATCGGCATGGCGATGACGGAAAAACAGGGCGGGACCGACATCCGCACCAACGTGACTGAGGCTGAGCGCACAAATACGGAGCTCTGGCTCGTGTCCGGCCACAAATGGTTCATGTCGGCACCCATGTGCGACGCGTTTCTTGTTCTGGCGCAAACCCAGAACGGGCTTTCCTGCTTTTTTCTGCCGCGTTTCCTGCCGGACGGGTCGCGCAATCGCATAAGACTTCAGCGTTTGAAGGATAAGCTCGGCAACATCTCAAACGCCTCAAGCGAGGTGGAGTTTCACCGCGCGGGTGCTTTTCTCGTAGGCGCGGAAGGTCACGGCATCCGCACCATCCTCGATATGGTGACGCTGACACGGCTTGATTGCGCACTCGCATCAGCCGGCATGATGCGCTCCGCGCTCGCCCACGCTGTGAACCATTCTCGGGCGCGAAAGGTCTTTGATAAAGCGCTGATCGACCAGCCGCTGGCAACCCATGTCATGGCTGACCTCGCGCTCGATTGCGCAGCGGCAACCGTCTTGTCTTTCCGTCTGGCGGAGG
>JBCBTO010000078.1:0-8056 GCA_039818625.1 Pseudomonadota bacterium | reverse complement strand
TCACGTCTTCCGCATTCTTTGGGCTCGTGGTCATGCCCATGAACGTTTTGTCGGAATGCTTCATGGAAGAATAAGTGATCCGCAAATGACGGTGCGCGACCACATGATTCATCGGTTCCACGATATGATGCGCGGAGGAATGAATCGCCGGCAACATGTGGCTGAGCTTGTGGAAGATCGCCAGATCATCAAGCGTTGGCCCACGACGTCTGTCTTCAAGGTCACGCAGATAGGGCGCGCCGGTCATCGGCACAAAGATTGAATGATCCTTGCCGAAGGGGAGATTGTTCGCCGGATTGCGCGCGTGATAGGTGAAGCTCTCGGGTATCGTTGCAATCAGCTCGCGCACTAGACCGCGATCCAGATGCACCCGGTCATCCTCGCGGACATCTGCACCAACCTTTTTCCAATCCTCAATGGCGATTGGATCTCGGAAGACGACGCCAACCTCTTCCAGAATGTCCATGGACGCATTGTCGATCTTTTCGATCTGCTCCTCGTTCATGGGCTCTGTCAGCGGCAGGTTCCGCTTGAGGGCTGGCAACATGGAAACGTCTACCGCTGTACGGAGTTCACGACGAGCCCCACGGCCACCGCGACGGGTTCTGTTGCGTTCTGCAAACGCACTCACGAGAGGTCATCCATAGAAGCTGGATCGGTGAGGTCGATCCATATGGTTTTCACTTCCGTGAACTGGTCGTGCGCGTGGATGCCATTATCCCGCCCACCAAACCCAGACTGCTTGTAACCCCCGACTGGGGTGGCAATACTGCCTTCTCCGTAAGAGTTGACAGTGATGGTCCCCGCCCGAACGGCTTTTGCCAGTGTCAAAGCACGGTGCATATTAGCGGAGAAGATGCTGGCTGTGAGGCCATAGTCCGTGTCATTGGCAACCTTCAGCGCTTCTTCGTCAGACGCCACCGTCACAACCGAAAGCACTGGGCCAAAGATCTCTTCTTTTGCGATAGGATCGTCTACCTCCACCTCAACAATTGCTGGTGCCATCATCGCACCATCCATCTCTCCACCGTGGAGTGTAGAGATGCCCTCCATATAGCCCGCAACTTTCGCGCAATGATCTTTATCAATAAGCGCGCCAATATTGGTTTTTGGATCGAGAGGATCGCCAACCCGCAATTGCTTGGTGCGATAGAGCACCTTCTCCATGAGGTCATCTTTGACATCTTTGTGGACAATCAACCGCGAGTTCGCTGAGCAATTCTCGCCCATGTTCCAGAAGGCGGCGTTGACGACATGATAGGCCACCGTGTCGAGATTTTCCGCGTCACTCAACACGATCGCGGGGTTCTTGCCGCCGCATTCGAGCACGATTTTTTTGAGGTTCGATTCAGCGGAATATTTGAGAAAGAGCTTTCCGGTCGCGGTGGAGCCGGTAAAACTCACCATGTCGATGTCCATATGGCGACCAAGTGGTTCGCCCACGTCCGGGCCAAGCCCTGGAAGCACCTGCAACACACCGCGCGGGATACCCGCCTCCATCGCAAGTTCTGCGAGGCGTAATGCTGTGAGGCTCGTCTGCTCAGCAGGTTTCACGATGACGGAGTTTCCGGCGGCAAGGGCCGGGCCTATTTTCCATGCCATCATGAGAAGCGGGAAGTTCCAGGGGAGGACCGCCGCCACGACACCAATCGGTTCGCGGATGATCATCGCCATGGCATCATCGCCCGTGGGGGCGACCTGATCATAAATCTTGTCGATCAGCTCTGCGTGCCATTTGATGGTGTCGATGGTCTCGGGAAGATCGATGCTCGCGCAATCGCCAATGGGCTTACCGCTGTCGAGGCTTTCCATCACCGCAAGCTCGCGCTGGTTGCGGGTGATGAGCTTGCAAAGACGAATGAGAATGCCCTTGCGCTCATCCGGCGGCATTTTCGACCAACGACCATCTTCAAAGGCTTCGCGCGCTTTTTCCACCGCAAGATCAACATCATCTGCATTACAAGCGGCAATCTCACAGATAGCTTCATTGGTTGCGGGGTTGAGCGTGGAGAGTGGACCGCCAGAGCCAGGCTTGAACTTGCCGTCGACAAAGGCAGAACGCGGCAGCGTCAGATCGCTCGCTATCGCCTTGTATTCATCATGGGTGAGTAAATCGCTCATTCTGTCACCTCTTCGATCTCGGCAATCGCTTTGTCGAGCGTGCGGATCACTTCCGCTAATTGGCGCTTATCATCTTTGTTGAGGGGTTGAAGGGGTTTTCGCGGTGGACCGGCATCAATACCTCGCAGGGTCACGCCGTGTTTGATGCATTGAACGAACTTACCGCCCTGTTCCAGCACGCGCATTAAGGGCAAAATGGCAGACATGATCCGTCGTCCCTTGGTGAAATCACCTTCCAAAACGCAGGCCTTATAAAGCGCGATGTGGGCTTCGGGCGCGAAATTAGAGCCAGCACAGACCCAGCTTTGTGCCCCCCAAGCGAAGAACTCCAACGCCTGATCATCCATGCCGCAGGAAAGCTGGATATGCGGATAATCCCGCGCCAACATGTGAAGGCGGTTCGGATCGCCCGAACTCTCTTTGACGGCGCAGAAATTCGGAGATCGCCCGAGACGGTCCAGTGTCTCTTCATCCATATTGACGCTCATGCGTCCTGGATAGTTATAGAGCATGACGGGAAGGTCGGCGGCGCGGTCGATGGCAAGCGCATGAAGGGCGATCTCGCGTCCGGTTGGATAAGCATAGGGCGGTGTTGCAACGAGAAGCGCATCCGCCCCAATCTCCTTTGCCTCTAGTGCGAACTCGATGGAGTCTTCGGTACGGATCGCGCCTGTCCCAATGATCAGCGGCAACCGATCTTTGATGATCTTCTTGGCAAGCCCCATGAGATGAAAGCGCTCTTCCATGGACTGGGCGTAATATTCCCCGGTGGTTCCTGCGATTATCAGCCCGTGCACACCCGCTTTGATGAGATGTTCAATGACCGCTGCAAAGGCCTCCTCGTTTATTGAAAAGTCTTGGGCATAAGGCGTGATGACAGGAGTGTAGATGCCGCTAAACTTCAAGGCGCACTCCTCTTCATATCTAACGCACCCAATTCAAAGGGGATCGGGTCTGGACGCACGAAGCGCTCAATGCTGTCGCGGGAGAGGTTCCAGTGTTCGAGCGTGATCTCGATAGCCTCGGTCGGGGCATGCCGCTCAATCGCATCAATCATCTGATCGTGTTGGTCTGCCGCTGTTTCAATCTGCTTCATGTTTTGCTTCGATGAGGGATTAAAAAAGGTGAGAGAAATCCGGGTGTGGTCAATCAGGAGACGATCGAGGCTTGCAATCAGATAAGGCGTGTTGGCAATCCGCCCGATTGCGCGATGAAATGCGGTGTTATGGAGCGCTGTTTCCCGGCGATCCCCGCCTTTGAGTGAGGCCCTGAACTTTGCTTGTTCTTCTTTCAATCCATCAACAAGCAGCTTGGTCGCGCGCTCTGCCGCCAGCCTTGAAACAGCGGCATAGATCATGGGTGCCGCCTGAAAAAAGTCACCCAGCGTGGCGATATCCATTGAGGAGGCCTTCGCGCCGCGGTTCTTTTCAAGCGTCAGATACCCCTCACCGCTGAGCCGCTGAATAATCTCGCGTAGGGGCGTGCGGGAGAGGCCAAGTTCTTTGGCAAGCGCCACCTCATCAATTGGCTGACCGGGCTCCAGCTCCATGGTGAGCACCATGCGCTGAATGACCTCAATCGCCGTCTCTTTTGCATCCTGGGATTCCATAATTTTACTATTATGCAAATTGTATAATGATGCAAGTGGCGAAGTTTGTATAAAAATCCGTATGCAACATAACTATGATAGCGGACAGTTGTCTGAGTTAAAAAGACTTCCGCTTAGGCCGCGCTGCAGCATTATGCGACAGCACTCGCGTGAGAATCTCAAAGTCAGCATTGGAGTGTGTGGACTTTGGGTTTTGCACTGTCACAAACGTCTGGAAGCTCCTCCCAACAACACCCAATCTCAACAAATCATGCAGATGGTTGATGCCAACAAGGCGGGCTTTCTTTGCATCTTGAATGCCCATACAACCGAGGCCTTCTGGATGATCGTATGTGCCATCGGCGGAGCGGACAGCACGGTGTTCGTCCAGGACGCCGCGGACAGGAGACGAGCCCAGTCAAAAAGGATATTCAGTGCAGTTGGATGTTGGTCGCCCTCAAGGCGCGCCGCAAAGGTCGTTCATCGTCCTTGACGATATTGGCGCGGCGTTATGCCCAAACGTCTCTTAAAGACGTCGGTCATATGTGACTGAGACGAAAAACCGACTGCAAAAGCGATATCCGAGAGCTTTTCTTCGGTGGTCAACAGCATTTCCTGAGCCCGGGCTGTTCTGCGTTCCAAAACATATTGATGAGGCGTTGTGCCGATAGTCTTTCTGAACACGCGCGCGAATTCATAAGGTTCAAGCCCAACCAATCCAGCTAACGTGGCCAATGAGAGGTCTTCATCAATCCGCTCATCGATCACATCCAGAACACCGGCGATTTGCGGCTTTGACAACGCTCGAACTGCACTCGAACGTCTGTGGCCAGCAAAACGAGCGTTGTTGCTCAACAGATAAAAACCAATCACCTGAGCCCACGTATCAAGCTCAAGGCGACTTGCGCGACGTTGAGACATAAGCGCGTTGATGCACGCATCGACAATCGCTGAAAACGTCGGATCCGACACGCCAAACGCATCCGGCAGATCGTCGTCAATGGTCGAATATCCAGCGCTTTTCACAAGTTCTTTGAAGGATGAAATCTTCAGATAGAAATGGACGTATTCAATTTCTCCAACACTCCGGAAACGTCCGCTGTAATGGCCGGGTTGGATGTAAAACGTCTTCGGGAGCAATGGTGCCGTGTTCTGATCGAGACGCTCGACGCGCGAACCGGCTATGCTGTAAGAAATTGTATGGTAGTCGCTTCGAGGGTCTGTTTCAACTTCGTCAAGCTGCGCTTTCCATCGAGCAATCTTGAGATCAGCAGCAGTGCCAATCCCTATGGTTGAGAGAAGGGGTATCTTGTTTTGAGTTTTGGCCATCAGAAGATGGCTTGGAACGTCAATGGTCTGATACGTCGAACCCATTTCCCTATGCCATAATTGATAATGCTATGCATTTTAACCCAGCACCATACGCA
This sequence comes from Pseudomonadota bacterium, assembly GCA_039818625.1. GTDB lineage: Bacteria > Pseudomonadota > Alphaproteobacteria > Rhizobiales > JACESI01 > JBCBTO01. The sequence continues at coordinate 2,920 of JBCBTO010000078.1, read as the reverse complement.
GGATGCAAACTGCGTCAAACAACAGCTGCGTGATAACCTGTCGGTCCGGTCGAGTTCTACATCATAGACGAGCAAAAGACCCCGTTCTGGTGCCAACGCGGTCTCATGAAGCTCGAACAGCTGGCATGATATGGACATCTGTTCACATGGTTAAGCATCGGATGTTCTGATATGCCCACCGACAGTATTGGCGACTGCGCGGTCAGACAACACCCAACCGCAGCAGATCATGCAGGTGGATGACGCCCACAGGGCGGGTGTTCTCAACCACAAAAAGCGCGCTGATGCCACCGAAACCCGATGAGTTCATCATTTCCAGTGACGCACTCGCAAGCTGGCCGGGCGTCGTCGTGATCGGGTCTTTCGTCATGACATCGCCCGCGGTCTTTTTCAAAAGATCCGGGTCCATATGGCGGCGCAGGTCACCATCGGTGATGACGCCGATCAGTGCCTTTTTCGCATCCTGAATGCCGACGCAGCCAAACCCCTTTTGACTGATCAGGATGATCGCATCTGCCATTGGCGTGTCTTCGCGCGCAAGGGGCATTTCATCGCCCACATGCATGATCTCGCCCACCGTTTTCAGTTTCGCGCCGAGTTGCCCGCCGGGATGGTAAATGCCGAAATCATTGGCGGAAAAGCCACGCGATTCCAAAAGTGCAATCGCGAGCGCATCACCGAGGGCAAGCTGCATCAGCGTCGACGTCGTCGGGGCCAGATTATGCGGACAGGCCTCCGTCGCCTTTGGCAGCGTGAGGACCACATCGGCATTGCGCCCGAGCGTGCTTTCCGCTTTTGCGGTGATCGCAATCGTCGGGATCTTGAAGCGGCTCGCGTAGTCGACAATCGAGTGGAGTTCGGACGATTCGCCCGACCAGGAAAGGGCAATGATGACATCGTCCCGCGTTACCATGCCAAGATCGCCGTGGCCCGCTTCTGCCGCGTGGACGAAGAAGGCAGGCGTTCCGGTCGAGGCGAGGGTGGCGGCGATCTTGGAGCCGATATGCCCGCTCTTTCCAACGCCCGTTACGATCACACGACCCGATGCGCTGCGGATCGCGTTGACCGCGTTCGGGAAGGCGTCGCCGAGCTGCCCGTCGAAGGTCTCGGCCAGAACAGACAGTCCCGCCTGCTCGCTCATCAACGTGCGCCTTGCCGATGCATTCATCTGCCGACGATAGGTCGCCGATATCGGCTGGGTGTCAGTTTTGGTTGTCAGGGGGTCTTGCCCGCTTGCAAGGTCTGTCGGTGTCATCGCCTGGGTTTCTTATGCTGTAGCGGCAAAACCGCCGCTTTTGTTATCGCGCCCTCAGCCGATCTATCACAGGCGCGGGCCGCGAGGCCAGCGTGAAATCACTTGCCCACTGGTGGGAACATGAAAGGCACTCGATGTGGCCGGTCGAAACGCTTTGTTTACCACCGCTGTTTACGTTCTGTTTAGATATCAAACCCGCGATGATTGATGACGGATAAACCCCTTTCAATGGCGTTCATACTTCACGCGCGCGCATCGTCGCGCCGAAGTCCGTTCGCCCGGTCTCCGGTCTTGTACGGAGGGACCATGCTCGCCGCGGCACTTTTCTCGGCGACCGCGCACGGACAATCGTCCGGCGGCGTGGGTCTTCCGGGTCAGGGGACGCCAACGCTTGGTGGTTTGAACCCGGCCCTTGTCACCACATCGCCCCTGCCAACGACGATCCAACTCGATCCCGTCGAGCCCGCGGACGTGAATCCGACGGATGCGCCGCCGGAGACCACCACCATCTCAAATCAGGCAAGCCAGCGCCGGGGGGATGCCGATGATGGGACGGGCCGCAGGCGGATCTCGCCCCCCGCCCCGGTCGCCAGGATTGGCGCTGTCGGTGATCAGCAAGGTCGGGCCAATGCCGTCGGGCCCTTACAAGGCGGTGGCGTGGCGGCAGGTCAGCCCTTTGCCCCGCTCGGCGTGCGCACAGGCAAGTTCATTTTACGTCCGGCGATTGAGACGGTGACCGGATTTTCATCGAACAGCACGAATGATGTCAGCGGGTCCGGCTCATTTTTCGTGTCCGTCGATCCGGAACTCTCAGTCGAGTCCGATTTCGCACGCCATGCACTCAGCCTTCAGGTGACGGGTGGGCTTGATCGTTTTGCCTCGGGCGACGACGCGCTTGACAAGGAACTCATCGCTACCGGTAGCGCCACATTCGACATTGATGCGGACAGCGCGCTCACCGCGTCGGCACAATATCAACTGCAAGAGGATGATCTGACGGGCGTCGCCGATGATCCAATCGAGACGACCGTGACGGCTGGGCTGACCCTTGACCATCAGGTCCGGCAGATCGATGTGAGCGCGAATTTGAGTATCGCGCGCAACATCAATGACAGCTTTGTTGACGAGAGCGGCGTTACGCAGGATCAGGACGATCTCAACTCAACCGCCTTGACCGGTTCGCTGCGCACTACGCTTGGACGCAACGCCAGCCTTGAGCCTTTTGCCGAAGTTGAGGTGGAGCGCGAAATTTTCGACGAGGCGACGGATGATTTTGGGAACGGCCGCAATGTGACGGGCGTGCGCGCCCTTGCGGGCGTTGAAATCGACCGGGGCGACAAACTCAACGGCGAGGTCGCTTTCGGCTTTGGGCAGCAGTTGGTCGACGGATCGGGGATTGACAACTTCGGCGGTTTCATCGCCGACTTCAATCTGAATTGGTCGCCAAGGCGGCTCACGACTGTCACGCTCAATGGCCAAACGCGGTTTGACAATTTCCCATCGGTCGCAACGCCCGGCGACATCACGTATGATTTCGACGTGGACGTGCGGCGCAACGTGCGTGAGAACCTTGATGTGTCAGCCGGGGCGGGCCTCAATTTTCAGGTCGATGGCGGGTCTGAAGACGTCGACACCACCATCGACGCGCGCTTCGGGCTCGATTAT
>JBCBTO010000077.1:0-8123 GCA_039818625.1 Pseudomonadota bacterium | reverse complement strand
TGGAAAGAGTTTCCGACGCATGAAGTTCTCGTAAAAATGAGATGCATCGGACGCGAGCACCAAGGGCCCGTCATTCGTCTCGACGCGAACGACCTGAAGGCCGCGACTGTGGCCACCCAGATGGTGGACTGTGATGCCCGGAGCCACTTCCGCTTCACCCCGGTGAAACACGACCTTGCCGGAATAAACGCGCTTGACCATCTCGCAGACATGGTCTGCCGTAAACGGCATTTGAAGCGTGGGGTCGCACATGCATGCGCCGGTCGCAAATGCCATTTCCGCTTCCTGAAGATGGAATTTCGCGTTTTCGAATTGCCCGAGGCTACCAGCGTGGTCGTAGTGCAGGTGGGTGATGATGCAGGTGTCGATGCTTTCGGGTTTGATTCCGATATCCGCGAGCGCTTCGGCAGGTTCAATCAGGATGGGGCGATGCCGCCGCTTGCCCTCCGCCCGGTCATAGCCCGTGTCAACCAGGATGGTCCGCTGATCATTTCGAATGACCCATACGAAATAGTCCATCGGGTGTGCGATGTCGTTGTGCGCATCGAACAGGAAACTGTCGACCCGCTTTCGATTGTTCCGCTCGGCATATTTGATCGCAAAGACTTCGTACAAGCAGCAGCCCCCACTTTGGTCATTCAGTCGTCGTCGACACCATAATCGCTGTCAGGAAAAAATGACAATGGGTTGAGCCATGGCCTTGGTTTTTCCGGCAGAGACTGTCTAATGTCATCAAAAAGGGGAGACTGCGCATGGATCAGGTGAGCTTCACGCAGATGAAAGACGGGACGCGCGAGGACTACGAGTTCCTCGTGGCCCATGAAACAGAATATACCAAAGGCACAGCCGATCGTCTTTTGAACGCTCTTGAGCATCTCGACGAAGGATTGTCCGGCTATCAGATCACCCGGCTGGGGCATTCCGTGCAGTCGGCAACGCGGGCCTGGCGCGATGGTGCGGACATCGACTGGATTGTCTCCGCGCTTTTCCACGACATCGGGGACATCTTTGCACCGTATAATCATGATGAATACGCAGCCACGATATTGAAGCCGTTCGTGCGCGAGCAATGCCGGTGGGTTGTCGAAAAGCACGGCGATTTCCAGATGATTTATTATGGGCACCATGTCGGCGGCAATCAGCACAAACGTGACGCGTATAACGGCCATCACTATTTCGACGACTGCGTGATGTTTTGCGAGCGCTGGGATCAATCGAGCTTTGATCCAAACTACGACGCTTTGCCGCTCTCCTTTTTCAAGCCGATGGTGCACGAGGTGTTCGCGCGAAATCCCTATGATCCGGCAGTCTTGGAGGCGCCAGATCAGCCTCTGGTCGATGAGACGGTCGCCAAGGCACGGCGCTGATGCTGGGCCGTGCGATGGGTAAGTCTCTCACCCACCTTGTTTGGAAAACCGTCATGCAAAACCTTACGATGATGTTTTACCTGGTGATCCTCACAACAGTGGGTTTGTCGTTCACAGCGTCGGCTCAGGATACGGTCGAATCCGTTTTGAAAGACGCGGAAATCACCTGCGCCGAACTGGATAACGGTGTCTTATCGCGCTCTGAAAACGCCGTGCTATCCGCCGACGTGACGGGTGATGGCGTGTCCGATATCATCGTCGATTACGCTGAACTGCACTGTTCAACGGCGGCACAAGCTTGGTGCGGCACGGGCGGTTGCAGTCTTGTGGTGATCGTGGACGGGCAAAAGACCGAATTTCTAACCCGCGGTTGGACCATCGTGGTTTGGCAGGACCGCCCGATTATCTTGCTCAGCCTGCACGGAACACAATGCAACGCAGCTGGGGCAGAAGCGTGTTTTCAGGCAGTTTTCTGGTCGAATGGTGGATTTCGGCACGCGCCGGGCTCTGGGTGACCGAAACGATCAATCTCCCCTAGATCTTGGTTCGCTCAAGTTTTGAGCATTCGGCTTAAGACCCCGTCCTTCAAGAAAATTCCGTGGGCAATCGCTGCGAGTATGTGAAGGCCAATCAAGGCCGCAATGCCAAAGCCGATATAGCCGTGAATTTCCAGAAGTTGGTTGCCGAGTTCCCGGTTTTTCTCAACCAGAGGCGGCAGGGTGAACAGTCCGAAAATCGGAATATTTTTCACCCCCCAAGCATTGGTGGCGTACCATCCGAGCAGCGGGTGAACGATAAGCGCCGCATAGAGCAGGAAATGCGTCAGATGGGCGATGCCCCTTTGTGCGCCGGACATTGTCGCAGGCAACGGGGAGGGCGGCGTTGTAAACCTGTAGGCGACGAGGCGAACGACCACCAGAATAAGAAGGACAAAGCCCATGCCGCGATGGTAGTCGTAGAGAAAGTTCGTGGTGGCATCGAACTTGTTGTAGACATTGACCATCAAGATACCGGCCACGATCATCGTGATCATGATGATGGCCATGACCCAGTGAATGAGACGCATGATGAGGGAGTAGCCGCGACGCTCGTCGTAGTCTTCGTAGTAACTCTGAACCATCTCACGTCCTTCCACCGCAATTATCGACCCCTGCGCATAAGAGGTAGCAAACCAGGAAAATGTCGCAAGGGGCATGCGGAAGGCGTTTGACGGGTGCTACGATTTATAAGTGAGCATATGTCCCGAACGCCGGGCCTTGGTCTGCAAATAGTGGCTGTTGTTTTCATTCATGGGCGCCTGGTGAGGGATACGCTTTTCAACCGTTAGGCCTTGTGCTTCAAGCGCGCTCACCTTGTTCGGGTTGTTGGTCAGGATCGACACGCTTTGCCACCCAAGCGCCCGCACCATGGCAGCCGCCATCGCGTATTCCCGCATATCATCGCCGAAGCCGAGCGTCCGGTTTGCGTCCACGGTATCGAGCGCCTGATCCTGCAACTCATACGCCCGGATCTTGTTGGAAAGACCGATGCCGCGTCCTTCCTGATCGAGATAAAGAACAGCCCCGCCGCCGAGTTCATGCAGCTTTTCGATGGAAAGGCGCAGCTGATCACCGCAATCGCAGCGTTCCGAGCCGAAAATATCGCCTGTCACACACGCCGAATGAATGCGAATTGTGAGGCCGCTTGCCAGTTGAGGCTTGCCCACGAGAAGCGCGATCTCGGTCTCGCCAGTCGCGTATTCGAAAACCACCATTCTCGTTTCGATGCCACCGCGCACGGGAATCGGTGCTTCACTCTTACGGCGCATACTCCGCAACTTGGCGTCCGCAAAGTCAGTGATCGCCTCCACATCGACGACCGGGATGTCACTTGCCTTATGCGCCAGCGGCTGGGCGACATCGCCATAAAACAGGCACGCTGGCAAAAGCTTGGCAATCGTGAGAAGACGCAGCGCCGCCTTCGCGTCCGCCTCTTCATAAACGGGACGCCGATTGACCTTTGCCGGATGGTCGGCTGCGATCGCGTAAAGGCTTTGCGGTGTGTCGACAGTCGTCATTGGAACGGAGATCGGGTTTTCCGCCTCAAATCCCAAAATGTCAGCCCGCTCTCCTGTCAAAATCAAAACCGGCGAACGACCGACTTGAAGGGCTTTGAAGTCCCGAAGACCGTCTTCCGAAACGCCGTCCACCGCCTGGCACAGATGGAGACGCTGCCCCTCTCGCACCAGGAAAGGCTTACCCAATCGGGCTGCGGCGATCGCCGCCTGAACGGTCATCAGGACATGTTCATAACGCCCAGCCGATGGGGTTTCGGTTGAAAACTGAAAAATGTCTGCGGAAATGGTCATCGGTGTAAGCAAAACTCCACTAGAGTGTATCTGTAGCCAGAAGATTGTGGGTTGTCGACGGTAAAAAGACGCAGTATTTCAGGGCGCTGGTCGATTTTTTGGCACGATTGTCACCTTTCCTTTTCTGCCATTGTTCTCGACAAGTAATCTTCATATGTGGCAGAACTTTTTCGCGGTGACCGTAAAGTTCAATGTCTGAATGCAATCTGAATGTTGAGTGGATAGCACCGCCTCACTCCTCCCCGAAAAGCTGAATTTTTTGTGACTGTTTGAAATGAGTTTCACGAAACAAGACCAACACCGAAAAAGCAGCACAATCGATCCCATCGCCGCGATCACTGCGGAAAGTAAGCTGGTCGTCGGCCAATTGGGGCAGTCGCTCGATGGACGTATCGCGACGCGGACGGGCGATTCAAAATACATCAATCACGCGTGCGGCCTGAAACATCTGCATCGCTTGCGGGCAGCGGTTGACGCTGTGGTCGTGGGCGTTGGAACAGTGAATGCGGACGATCCGCAGTTGACTGTCAGGCATTGTGATGGCCAAAGCCCGGTGCGTGTGATCATCGACCCGAACGGTCGGGCGTTTGCCCAGTCGCAACTTTTCCACGACGCGGGACCGCCGGTGGTTGTCATTGTGAAGAACGGCGTTCGTTACACTGCGCCGGATCACGTGGAGATCATTGACCTTGAAGCGTCAAATGATCGGTTGGACCCGCTTGATATCGTATACGCCCTTGCTGAGCGCGGGCTCAACCGTCTTCTGATTGAAGGCGGCAGCAGAACACTTTCCGCTTTCATCGACCGCGGTTGTCTTGACCGCCTGCACCTCATCGTCGCGCCGATCATCCTAGGCACCGGCTATCCGGGACTTACCCTGTCTGCGATCAGCAAGGTCGATGCGGCGTTGAGACCGGAGGTCACATCCCATCACCTCGACAAGGACATGCTCTTCGACTGTGATCTGCGGTGAGGGGTCATTACAGCGAAGGGGGGAGGGCGAGAAAGTCCACATGCCCCACAAAGCTCGTGTTCTGCCCTGCCTCGATGAGCCGCTGTCGCGCAGAAAGCCAATGGTCAAAATCGGTGCGCTTGTCCGGTCGTATATCGACGGCAGCCCCGTGCCAGCCGTCGAGCAGCATGCGTTGAAAGGCGACGTCTTGTCCGGACGCCTGCCAGTCTGAAAGACCGCTTATCACCTGGAAACCGGCGGCCTCAAATCGTTGAATGGCATAATCAGCGGCGTTCGGTCCGAGTGCTTTGCCAAACCCTTTGTCCGTGCCCTGATGGGCGTTAAATGCCTCCAAGATGGCCTGATCTTCCACCAACACTGGTGTGCAGCCCGCCCGCCCGTCATAGCTCAAAGCGCCATAAAACGGCATGGCTGCCTCAGCCAAGGCGGCGACAAACCCGTCAAGCCAATCGCTCGACACGAGATCCAGAAAAGCCGACGTGGTAACGAGGTCTGCATCTCCTTGTAAGACGGCATCCAGAGATGCTGAAAGATCCGCAAGGTGTGTCGTCACACGGCTCGTCTCGTCCGAACCTTCAACCAGCGACGCGCGCGCGACATCAAGAAGGTCCGGGTCATTGTCGATAAGTCGCCATTGGGCCCGCCTATCCAAGATCGGATCGAGCGCGCGGAGCGTTGATCCCGCGCCGCTGCCGACATCGACGAGCGTGATATCCGTTTGACCGTCGAGATGCCGTACGACCTCGGCGAGCACGTCCTTGTTGCGCGCTGCGTGGTCGATCGGCTCGCGCAGGCTGAGCCATTGGGAGGAAAAACCGCTCATTGATACGCTCTCAGAAGGGTGAGAAAGGCTTCCGCTGAACCGTACCATGTCGGAAAGTCGGGCTCAGCCGCAAGACATCCGCGATGCTTGCGCGCCCGCAACTCCGCGTCGTTCATCATTTGCGACAATGCATCTGCGAATGCGTCAACATCATCGGGGGGGACCAATATCCCGCAGTTCTGAGGCACCGTATCGGCGACCGCCCCGGCCGTGGTTCCAATGACCGGCAGTCCGCGCACGATGGCCTCGGCGTAAGCCATGCCGTATCCCTCATATCGCGACGCTAGAACGAACAGATCGGCCGCTTGATAGCGTTGCTCCAGCGCATCTTCGCTAAGAGCGCCGTGGAATGTGATGTGCTCTGTGAGCCCTTGCTGCCCGGCCAGTTTCTTGAGCTGCGTAAAGAGCTCGGTGTCAAAATGTGTTGGACCCACGATGTCGAGGTGCCAGTCGCTGTGATTGACGGTTGAAAGTGCCTTGATGAGAAGGTCATGTCCCTTGCGCTCCGAAATCGAGCCAACGCTCAAAAGCCGGAGGGAACGTGTATCGCGAAAGTTGATTTGCCGACCGCGCTCGACACCCGGAAGCACGAAATGCACATCGTTCGCATCGACCTCAAAGAGTGTCTTGACCGTCTGAGCCGTGGTCGGGCTCGTGGTCACGATAGCCTTCGCGTGCGCAAGCCCTTGCGCCTCGCTTTTGAGCAGACGCTTGGCATCGTCCGGCGACAATCCGTTTTCAAGGGTGAGGGGATGGTGGACGAGGGCAATCAGCGGCATTTTGGCGGCGAGCGCTTCCATGACAGAAGGGGCAGCCCCGCCCGCGAGCCCATCCACCACCGCGATGTCGCCCGCCGGCAGATTTGCGATCATCTCCACTGCAACGTCAACGTCCCGAACTGTCGGGAACGGATATTCGCCCGGCAAGCTCAAAAGCCCGACATCGATGCCCGCCTTGCGCCATCCGGCCAAAATCGCCCGGTCATAGCGATAGCCGCCGGTTGGCGTGTCGATGTCGCCGGGGATGACGAAAAGAACCCGCATCGCTCAATCCGCGCTTTGCCAGTCAGCGCAGCGGCGCTTCATACCACGCCCGGGCCACATGGCTTTCAGAAATCGTGACACGGATCGCATCGAGTTCTGATCCCGATCGACCGAGACCGTCCGCAAGTGCCGTTTTGGCAAGATGATCCCAGACATATTTGGTCAGAAACTCAGTCGTCGTATTGATGCCCTTAAACTCCGGCATCTCGTCGAGATTCTTATAGTTGATGGGCGCAAGGACTGCTTTCAGTGCGTCATGGGCAGCCCCTATGTCGATCACGACGTTGTTCTCATCAAGCGCCTTTGACATAAAACACGCGTCAATGACAAAGGTCGCGCCATGCATCGCCTGGGCCGGCCCAAAAAACTCACCTTGGAAAGAATGGGCGATCATGATGTGATCGCGAACTTCGACTGAATGCACGGGAAAACTCCGGGTGTGTGTTGTGGGTTAATAGTGGACAACCTGGCAAAGAATGGGGCTTTGCGCCCCAAAGATGCGCGGTAGATGGTGCGGCAGGTCGGCAAATTCAATGTTGGGCTCCAAAAGCGCATCAAGGACTGGGTCATCAAGCAGGTCAATCGCCTCGCGCATCCTCTTGGAAAGCGTGTGCGTTTCGCGCTTCGACGGACTGACATGGCCGACTTGGCTCGATATGAGTTTCAGGCGTCTGGAGTGAAAGGCGCCACCCAATTGAAGCGTGACGGGTTTGTCGCCGTACCAGCTCATCTCGATAATCCGCGCCTCGAAGGCTGCGTGGTCAATGGCCGTTTGAAGCCCGCTTGCGCTCGCGCTGGTATGGAAAAGAAGATCGAACTCGTCGCTGAGGGTGTCTGGTGTCTGGAATGCCAGACCGAACGTTGCAGCGATGGCCTGTCGATCTCTGTTGGTGTCAACGAGTGTCACGTCAGCCCGCCCAAGCCGCTTCAGAAGGTAGCCGGTGAGAAGGCCCACCACCCCAGCGCCGATGACGCAACATCGCTCACCACGCACAACCTCGCCATCCCAAAATGCGTTGAGCGCAGTCTCCATGTTTGCGCTCAAGACGGCACGCTTCGGCGGAATGGCGACCGGCACCTGGTGCGCCATGGCTTCATCCACGACCGCATGGTCATGATGGGGGTGTAAGGCAAAAACGACATCGCCGGTCTTCAGCCGCGTCACGTCACGTCCCACCGCCAACACCTCTCCGACGAGGGCATAGCCGTACGAGATGGGAAAGCTGAACGCCCCAACCTGGTGCGGGCACGCCATGCGTGACCACTCCGCCTCGGGCACGAGGCCGTGGTAAACAAGCGCCTCTGTCCCGCGGCTAATGCCGCTGTAACTAGATTGAATATAAACACTATTTTCCTTTTCGCGGGCGCGCTCTATTGACGTGAGTTCAGCCCTGCCCGCCTCGCGATAAAATAACGCGTTTACGGGGTATGCCATCACATTTTTGTCAACCAACTGTTCAGCCACAATTCAGGTTCAATTCTATAAGCACGGGACACTTGTCGACTGTGCACTGCGTCATAACTTAGCCAAAAAGCAGTGTGACAGACCAACTGTCAACGAGAATTTACG
>JBCBTO010000076.1:0-8132 GCA_039818625.1 Pseudomonadota bacterium | reverse complement strand
GTTCCAGAAGCACGCCGAGCTTGATAAGAGCGGTCGTGATCATATCGGAGGCAAATCCCACGTGCTGCCCGTAAAAATTACCACCGTGCAATGCGTAAGGCTCATCCGCAACGATCAGCGGATTATCCGTCACCGAGTGAAGTTCGCGCGCGACGATATCATCGTGAAATGCAACAGCATCGAAAACTGCTCCGAAAATCTGCGGGAGGCAACGCAGCGAATAAGGGTCTTGCGGCCATGCGCCCTCCCCGCCTTCGCTGATGCGACCCGCAGCCGTCTGTAGGGCAATCGGCTGATCCGCAAGACGGGTGCTTCCGTGCAGAAGATCTCGCAAAATCTCTTGCGCACGCGTCTGGCCGGGATGCGGCCGAACCATGGAAAAAGCGGCGTCATAGGCCTCCGTGCGGGCACCCATGATGTCGGCATAAGCCGCGGCGGAGCGCAAACCGAGATTAAGCGCCCGGGCCGTCTTCGCGGCATTGAGCGCCGCGATACCTGTCATCGCGGAGGTCCCGTTGACGAGAGCTAGCCCCTCCCGATCCTTGAGGACAAGCGGCGTCATGCCAAACGCATCAAAGGCCGCAAGATGGTCATATCGGGTGCCGTCTTTCGCAATGAACGCACCCTCGCCCATCAGTGCGAGCGCCATATGGGATGAGGGTGTCAGATCACCACTCGCACCCACCGTGCCCTTTTCCGGGACGACTGGGGAAAGCCCAATGTTCAAAACATCACGCATCAAGGCCAGAAGAGTGACGTCGCACCCCGAGTAACCCTTTGACAACACGATCAGGCGGGCGAGCAGAAGCGCGCGCCCATGCGCCCAGGAAAGCGGGGCTCCAACGCCGGTCGCGAGATGATAGACGAGGTTCTTCTGCAAAGTGGGCAGATCGTCTCCGTCGACCATCCGCCCGGCCAGCGCACCGAAGCCAGTGTTGATCCCGTAAATGTGCCGACCATCAGCGATCGCGCGGCAAAGCGTTTCGTGGCCATTGCGAACGCGTTGTTCGAGCGAAGGTGCGAAAGAAAGCGTCAACTGGCCGGAAACGAGCGCTTCAAAGCCCGCAATATCGCAAGCGTCATCGAGTACGAAGACGGCGCGGTCCGAGCGCGGTTCGGATAATGTCAGAGTTTGATGGCCCACAGATCAGCTCCCTTTCCGTGGAGACCTGATTTGCATCGGCCATGTCAAGCGCTGATAAGCATAACCACTTAAAGCAATATCTTTGAAGTTATGCTGCCACCGGCTGCTGCACAGATTGATCAAAGGTCTTAAGATCAAACTGTTCTGCCGACTGGTCGAATTCATCTTCGGCAGGTGCATAGCTCAAGATGCACTGGCTATCGCTTTTTGCGATCACATGCCCGAGCAGATCACCGGAATGACCTGGAAGGCGGAAAGCGACCGCCTGACCGACCTTGAGTTCCTCATCGCAGTCTTCTGGCACCTCAATCTGGGCATGATCTGTTGCAAGACCTGTCAGCTTCACAGCCAAAGTGTGGTTGTGAACAAAAAGCTCAATCTCTTCGTCACATGCAACAAGGACCGGGAATATATCGCTGATCCGATTGATCGCTTGTTGTATCTCGCCGTCAAGCACGCCACCCAGCATCTCCGCGTCGCTCTCAAGCGTCATAGCGCCAATCTGGACATCTGACGCGAGTTCGCAGGCACGGTTGGTTTGATCTGAAATCTCGGTGAAAGCGGATGCGACTTGCTGGGCGCTTTCGTCCGCAAACAGGATCGCCGCTTCGATATCCCAGATGGTCTGAGTCTGGGTCTCAAGGGTTTTCACGACCGTGCCACTGGCAGATTTGATCTCGTCGAGCATCTCCTCAGACACCTTCACATTGGAGACTACGTCGGCAACGGCTTGTTTCATGGTCGACACATGCTGCGCGATCCGCATGGTGGCCTCGTCAGTCTGCGCCGCGAGCGTCTTCACCTCGGAGGCGACGACAGCAAAGCCCTTACCGGCTTCCCCAGCGTGCTCCGCCTCAATTGTCGCGTTAAGCGCGAGAAGACGGGTGCGCGCGGTGATGTCGTTGATCATGCCGACGAACCCATCGATCCCAGCACTCGCTTCGTCGAGATCGTGAACGAGTTTGCTCGTGGCCGATGCTGTCTCGGCATGTTTCTCAATCAGCTCTAAAGAGGTCGTGGCTTGTTGCTCGATCTGATCACCCACATCGCCGAGGCGCGACGAACACGTCCGCATTTTCTCAGAACTCTCCGACAGGCGGGCGACGTGGTCGCTGAGACCCGTCACCTTCTGCCCGACGATTTCCGTCGCTTCCGTCAATTGGGTCGCCGCCTGACCACCATCCACGAAACGTTGCATGGCGGTTGAGGTCTCTTGCGCGATACGGCCATGGAGGTCAGTCACCAACTCTTTGGTCGCGTTGTAGCGCTTAACCCGGCCCGCATAGAGCGTCTCGACCAGTTGACGCAAACCACCAGTCCGCGCCGCCTGTTCTTCCATCTCACTGAAGGTTTCGACAAGGTGCTGATAGCGCAGCGAAGCGTGCGCATTCGGATCATCGCCAGCCGCTTTCGATATCCGGCGAAGACCGATCTTGGTTGGTCTCAACACAAACCAGATGATCCGCAAAATGATGAAAGCTTGCACCACATCGAGCAACAAAACGGCTGCTCCCATGGAAGAGGTTGGTTCATGAACAAGCGAAATCACGGCAAGCGTTATCGCCGTCAATGCCACGGCAATCGAGAGCAAGAAGATCGGCTCCAGATGACGAAGTTGACGAAGTGATCTCAGCACAGCAGGTAGCCTTACTTACACGGATTCACCGGCAACCTACGTGCTTCCACTTAAAGTCCAGTTAAAACAGCATTTATTCCTTTAAACGATCCAAGGATCGTCAAAACTGTGCGACGCCACGCTCAAGCAGGATCGCCTCGACAGTTGACCTCGCATGATCGCTGGCATCGAGCCAGGCTTCCAGAAAAGTCGCAGTCAGAAAATCTGCGCTTAAGAAACACGTCACAAGTCCGGTGTCTTTACAAAGCGCAAGCTCAATACCCGCTACACCCGCTTGTTCGATCCAGTGGACAGGGTCGGGATGACAGTAAGCCGCCGCAGCGCGGCCAGCGGCATCTGCAGCATCAATCGACTGTTGCGTATGGATAAAGGTTTCACTCATGCCTAACCGTATCGTGGTGGTCAGACATTGTCCTGCGCTGCCATTGTAAATCTTAAGAAATGGTTAATTCCAAACCGGAAGTCTGCGCGGGCTCGCCCAGCATTTGTTAACGGCAAGTTCATGACTGTCGGCCATTCTAAGCACAAATGCGTAAGGCTCTGGGATGAACGAGGAGGCCTCTAACATGACGACATCAGTAAACACCGGGCAAAAGGCCACCCGCGGGCGTTCGACGGCAACGAAGAAACGGACTGCCAAACCGAAAAATCCGCAAATGCTGAAGCGAACCGGTCAAAAGCCTCTGCAGTTCGACGGCGCGCTGTTGCTCTGCGAAACGAGCCACCGCCCCGGCCCGTCCATGTGGTACGAGGTCAATCTTTTCGGCTGCGCCGACAACACATTTGTTCTGCAAATCGTCGCTTTCAAAAAGAGCGACAAGGAAAACAACATGCATCGTGCGTGGTCGCTTGCAACGATCGATGAGGTGTTGGACACAATCGAATCCTATGATCCATCGGACGACATCGAGCCGAGCATCGGCCCGGCGAGCGACATGCTGGGCGGTTCAAGCCTCGCATTGCGCACACTGCTCACCCTTCAACAGATTGAAGAGGCACGCTCAGAATTTGCGAGCCTGAGTGGCGATGTGATGATGGACCTCTCGGAGAAGTATGAACTCGCGGCTTAATGTACGCCGTCACCAGTCGCGCAGTTTTCCGTGACTATCGCGCGGCAGAACCGCCCCGATGCTGAATTCACAAGGCCGTTCCACAGCCTGCAGATGCGCGCGACAATGGGCATCAAGCCCGTCCCGTGCCGAGTCCTTATCACTGTCCTGTTCCGACAAAACGATGAAGGCGCGCAGACGACCCCTGCCATCGTCTTGACCATCATTCGACAGACGCACGGCACAATCTGCAACGAGCGGCGAGCGCCGAAGCACATCTTCCACATGATCTGGGTGAACGTTCACACCACCGACCTGGAAGGCACGATCTTTGCGTCCAGCGGGCGTGAAACTGTCGGATGAGTGCCAATCGAGATGATCTTGCAATGGCAGCGGCACGCCATCGCGCAGAACGGACGTTCCGTCAAAACTCAGATGCCGAAACAGCGTGAAAGCTTGCTCGCGCACGGAGCGATGACCAACGCCTGCCGTCTCCGACGATCCATAAAGCTCGATGAGATCACTGAGCCCCCTTTCGATAAGCGCCGTGGCGAGCGCACCGGACATCGGCGCGGTCGATGTCACACCCATGACGTCGTTGGGCAGGGTCCGTAAACCTCGTTCCAGAACGCCCCACAAAAACGGCGTTGCCACCACGAGGTCACCGGGCGCAAGGTCACGATTCCAGGCTCCTGGCCCCCACGCGCGGGCATCGACGATAGGTAAATTGAGGGCTTTGGGCAAAAGCACGGTCGTCAGGAGACCGAAGATATGATGCGGGGGAACCAGTGCTACAATTCGGCGTCGATTTGCGAACAAATCCGCCTGCAGACCGATTTCCGCGTGAAGATCAGCAAGGACATGTTCGACCTCTTTTGGCTTACCCGTACTACCAGAGGTTTGGAACGTGACCCGCTCATGGCGGATTACAAGAGATCGCTCGATGATCGCACACCAACCACCAAGCGTCTTTTCCAGGAGGAGATAGTCCTCAAACCCCACTTCATGCAGGTGGAAGAAGCGATTGATCCGGATCGCAGCATCGAGCCGGGCGAGGCTGTCAAATCCGAGACCATCTTCATCGATGAGTGTTTCGCGGGTCCAGCTCAACTGGTCGTGGGCAGCGGGTGCGCGTTTGGTCCGCCGCGCCATCTCGTCGGCGAAGAGCGACGCGGTCAGGCGGAACACGTCGTTTGAATCAAAAGAAGGCGCGATACCCGCGCCTTCTTCAATCACCATCGATTTGGTTTGAATTGCCGTGTTTTGCATCATTCACACAGTTGGAACAAAAGCTCGCCTACGAGATCCTGAAACTGGACGTTAGCTTCTTCGATCTCAAGTTTCAATGCGGCGGCTGCAAGCGCGAAGCGTCCAGCCGGCATATAGTCGTTGAGGAGAAGTCGACACGCAATATCATCGCTTGGGCTGTAACGCTCCAGCACCATCGCCACATCATCAAGCGAGGTCGCCTCAAAGGCGCGGAAGATGTCTTTTTGTCCTTCGGACTTATGGAACATCTTGACCTCAGCGACGTAAAAACCGTCGGTCTTCTGATACACGTTGACTTCGTACCAAAGGCATGGTCCGATCGCGTGGCTCGTCGCCGTGCAGACCTCGCGCCCGTCAAAACTCAGCGGCCGTTGGCCAGTTCGTTTCAAAGTAAAACGTCGACCGGGAACGGCAACCTCCACAGGTGCCATCTCGGGGGCATCCATCGTCATAACTTCAGGCGCCAACGCCTGGCTTGGGTTTTCAAGGACTGTGATAGAAGACATAGCCACTCACTTTCTTATGCGACGCGACCAACGCCCGTTTCGAGCAATCGACCGGTCAAAGTTTTTACAAGAGCCGCATACGCGACCATCATCGTGTTCAAAGACGTTTCGAAGGCCTCCGCCGCCGCTTTGAAATCTTCATCGCAGGCAAGCGTCATGGACCGCGCTTGATGGCACAGGCAACGGGATGGATCGAACGCCTCCAAAGCGTCCATCACGGCTTCCGGTGTTTCACAAACCCGCACCAAGCCGTCTGACACGGCTTCGTCGTCGGATTTCACGACCACTTGCACGACGAAACCGCCAGCCCGCATTTCCCACAGCCTGATAGTGTGCGTCCCAAGGTCGGTGTTTGACGCATCCCAAATAAGGAGGCCGTCAAAAACCAGGGGACGTTGACCAGGCCGCTTAACCTTGTAGCGCTGCACAGGTGCGGGCGTGTCCACAGTCGCTTGAGACGCAAAGGTCGAATAAACCGCCATGGTCTTTGTGACTGCCACACCCGCTTCCGCCCGAGACCACCCGTCTTTATACGCGCTTCACGAACAGCCAGCACTGCTGACCGTCGGCGGCTGCCTTCAAATGAATGCGCACCTTGACCGGCTGCATTTTGTAGTCGAACTCGTAGTCGAGCATGGTGTTCACCTGACCCGTTTGTGCAAACTGCAAAAACTGACCGTGAAACTTCTTGCCCTTTGCGCAAGGCGCGATTTCATTGAAGAAATTCTTGCCAATCACCTCGCCTGGGTCGCGACCCGTAATCAGGCCTTCAGCCTTGCTGTATTTGACGATATTGCCTTGGCGGTCGAGCAAAACTGCACCGAAAGGCAGTGTTTCCGCGCGATGCGGTTCAGCTTGCAGAATGTTGTCAACGTCATTGCTGCCGAAAGGAATGATTTCCATTGTGATATCTCCAGGAACTCGAAATTTTCGATGAAAGGGTTAAGCAGTCTGGTCCACAAGCCAGGACTGCGAACGGGTCAACGACATGTCGTGCAACCGCTCACCAAACCCCTTTTTAGGCTCGCTCGCGCCTTTTGAAGCAACCCATTTGTAATCCGCCATCCCGAGAGAAATCAGGCATTGCGGCAGAACCTCAAAACGGTTGTTGCCCTCATATTTCAGACTATCGATCTGGATACCATTTTGCGCATCCTCATCGAACTCGCTGAGGAGTTCGAGCTCCTCGATCTCGCCGAGCGTTTTCGTTTGCTCGACCTGGGCGATGACATCTGCCGCCGCCTGGAGCACCCATTCAACATAAGGACCTCGAATTTTGAGGTCATAGGCTGGGTGGACGAATTCATAACGCCCATCCACCTTGCGCAAATAAGCTTCTGCGTTTTCGGCCAAAACTGGTCTCCTTCACTCTGTCGCAGTAACGGGTATCCTCGCCCATCCCTGCCGTTCTCTAGACGTTAATACGTAAGTGATTTCCATTATGTTAACGATGCGCTGCAATTCGCGCTTTCGGTGCATGCGGTTGTGTTTTTTCAAGATCGGCACTGACCGCCGCACCAATGGCAAGGAACTCACTTGTCTGTTCACGGATGGACTCGGCTGCTTCCTGCATCTGGAAGACAAGCGCCTCGAACTCCCCTTTGGCATCACCCTGCATGGCCGCAAGATCGGAGCCGTCGATCACCGCCTGAAGCGCGCCCATGGATTGATCCATATTGCCGAAGCGCGCCTCAATGGATGAGGCAAACGCGCTCATAAGATTGACCGCGGCCGCAGCGGACGGCGCGGATGACCCACCTCCCCCGGAAAAGAGCGAAACGGGTGCGCTTTTGGTCTTGCCGATTGTGTCGCGAATGCCTTCAAGCAGCGCCCGGCTGTCGGACATGCCGCTGGTAACGACGTCGAGCGACGCCGCAAGCCGCTCTTCAACACCCGCAAGCGTTGCGCCAACCGCATCGCTCACCGTGTCGACGCGGGCACCGACAGCATCCGCTAGCCGCGTTTCAAGATTGCTGAAGAGGGTTTCGAACCTGCCGTCGAACGCCTTCATCTCTTCCACCGACCGTTCGAGTTGGGCAACCGCAGCGGGCATCGGCGACGCGAGATTGTCCGCTTCCAGAACGGTGACAGCGTTGTTGAGACGTTTCGATTCTGCTTCGATAGACCTCAAAAGCACGCGGAAGCTGACCAGAATGGTATGCATCGGCGTCTTATCGGCGGAGAAGTGTTCAAGGTGGTCGATGTTCTTGTCATCGACGACAATCGCCGTTTGAGGCTCCTCCGGCACAGACGCCATTGTCGGCTTCAGCGCTTCAACCGCATCGAAGAGCTTTTCAAGAAGCGCCCGCATCTCTGATGCATCCGCAGAAGCGGTTTCATCAACCTCATCGATGATGGTCGTATCTTGCAGCGCTCCGGCTTGCGCAAGCGTCGCGTGTTCGGACACTGATGCAATGGCTGAGCGATAGCTCGCCGTTTCCTCACCGATCTGGCGAAGCAGGGAACGGAAGCCCACCAGAATGTTTTCAAATCCAGTCTTGGACGAAGAAAACATTGGCAAGCCATCG
>JBCBTO010000075.1:0-8133 GCA_039818625.1 Pseudomonadota bacterium | reverse complement strand
CAATTTTAAAAAACGGTACAACTACCACTTGAACTTATGATTGTATTATTTATGAGTAAAATCATAGGTTGGCTGCGACAATCGCTCCTCTTAGGTCGCGCAAGTGGCTCAGATCAATGAATTTTTTCTGCAAACGCTTGGTGGTCTGTTGCGCATGAAAAAGGACTTTTTTGGTTGTACTCCCAACAAACACTGACTCACATGGACTAACTAACCTGCAATTGTTTTCTAAACCTGATGCGACAAAGAACAAGATTTAAAAAGTATGGCATCATTTCACGACTTTGAAATTTTCGCGCGTGTGGTCGCAACGGGCAGCATGTCCGCTGCCGGACGGGAACTCGGGTTTTCGCCCGCGTTGATCTCCAAAAGAATGAAGCGGCTGGAAGAACGGCTCGGCGTGCGGTTGATGCAGCGAACAACGCGGCAGATCGCACTGACGGAGGTGGGTCAGGGCTTTTACGAGCGCGTCGTCACCATTCTATCCTGTATCGAGGATGCTGAGAATTATGTGACACGGCGCTCGGAGACAGTGCGCGGTACACTGAAAATCGCGGCGCCTACGTCGTTCGGACGCATGCATGTTGCGCCGCATTTGAAAAAATGGATCGTCGAGAATCCAGGCATTTCAGTCACTTTGAACCTCTCCGATGAGTTTGTTGACCTCGTTGGCGAGGGATTCGATCTCGCCATCCGCATTGCGGAACTGAAAGATTCGACGAATGTCGCGAAGAAGCTCGCGCCGAATACCCGCATTTTATGCGCAAGCCCGTCCTATCTCGAAACGCACGGCGAGCCGAAGAGCATCGCAGACTTGACTGAACATCAATGCCTTGCGGCCGATAGTCAGGAACTGTGGCGCATGACCGGCCCGGATGGTCCCGTCGCGATCAAACCCGATGGGGCGATCAAGACCAATTCAAGCGAAGTGGTGCGTGAAGCGGTCCTGTCCGGCCTTGGCATTGCCATTCGGTCGACATGGGACATCGGGCCGGAACTCGCATCCGGTGCGCTCAAGGTCGTCCTGCCGCAGTATCGCGGCTCAACCAATGTCGGCGTTTATGCGCTTTATCCAAGCCGTCAGTTCTTGCCGACCAAGGTTCGGGTGTTCATCGATTTCCTGTCTTCTCTTTACGGAGGAACCCGTCCCTATTGGGAAGAGGGGATCGAAGGTATTCTTGACCTGGACAAACGATGAGTTACGCGCGCTAAACTGCCCAGGCGCTTTGCGACTGCGGCAAAACGAGGTTGTGGCGACCGACTTTTTCAATGTCGCGCTCGCCGCATAGGCCCATCGTCACATCGAGTTCTTTCCGGATGATCTCCAGCGACTTCGTAACCCCGGCTTTGCCCATGGCTCCGAGGCCATAAATGTAAGCGCGGCCGATGAACGTGCCCTTCGCACCCATGGCGATCGCTTTGAACACATCCTGGCCGGACCTTATGCCGCTGTCGACGTGAATCTCGACCTTGTCGCCAACCGCATCAACAATGTCGCGCAGGACATCGAAGGAGGCGAGCGCGCCATCGAGCTGTCGACCGCCGTGGTTTGAAACGACGATCGCATCCGCTCCCATATCGGCTGCGATTTTCGCGTCGGCCACATCGTTGATACCCTTCAGGATCAGTTTGCGATCCCAGTGTTTTCTGATCCAGTCAATCGAAGACCAGTCGAGCGTCGGGTCGAATTGTTCCTGTGTCCAGGAACTGAGCGACGTCATGTCCTTCACGCCTTTTGCGTGGCCGACGATGTTGCCGAATGTGCGCCGCTTGGTCTTCAGCATCGCCATGCACCAGCGCGGTTTGGTCAGAAGATCGAGCATGACCGGCAGGGTCGGCTTTGGCGGTGTGGACAAGCCGTTCTTTATGTCGCGGTGACGCTGTCCCAAAACCTGCAAGTCGAGCGTCAAGACCAGCGCCGAACAGCCCGCGGCCTTCGCCCGCTCCAGAAGCGATTCAGAAAAGCTGCGGTCGCGCATGACATAGAGCTGAAACCAGAAGGGTTTTTTCGTGTGCTCTGCCACGTCTTCAATCGAACAAACGGACATTGTCGTCAGCGTATAGGGCACGCCGAACTCTTCGGCCGCCTGTGCTGCGAGAATTTCGCCATCAGCGTGCTGCATGCCGGTGAGGCCCACAGGCGCGAGCGCGACCGGCATCGCGACATCTTCACCAATCATCGCGCTTTTCACCGACCGATTATCGATGTTGACGGCGACGCGTTGGCGCAATTTCTGCCGCTGGAATGCCGCTTCATTGTCATCGTAGGTGCTTTGCGTCCACGATCCCGTATCGACATATTCGTAGAACATCTTCGGCACCCGGCGGCGCGCCAGGGCCTGAAGGTCAGCAACATCCGTTACGACAGGCATGCGTTTCTCTTTCCCATCCTTTTTCTACCGTTTAGTAACGCGCGGGGTTCAGCTTGCCAATGGTTTCGCGGTATGGCTGCGACACGATGACCGCATAGCTGTCATTTTGTGACCGCGCATCCGATTGCTACATTTGGCATCGAAAACCAGGGGGCATGTCATGCCACTTCAAAATCGCATAACCCCATTTGGCGAAATCCTGGCGACGCCGGAGCGTGGCCTTTTGATGGGAAATCGCGGTGGTCGCTTCCATGATCCGGGTTCGCGAACGCTGACAAGACGACGCTGGGCCAACAAGGCCTGGATCATCTGTGTGACGTCGTTCAAGAACCGTCATCGCGAGGTGATGGGCCATTCTTACACGGAACTCTTTTTTCTCGACGAAGTCACAGCGCTCGCGGCGGGACATCGGCCCTGTTTCGAGTGTCAGCGACAGAAAGCGAAAGCCTATCAGGCAGCGTGGCAGGAAGCGTTTCATCTTGCCGAGGCACCCAAAGTTGCGATCATGGACCCTCAGCTTCATGCGGAACGTCTGTCTCAGAGGGACAAACGGCTGCATCAGATTGCAAAGTCCCACCTCATTGATGGCGTCATGGTCGCCCATCACGGACGCGCCTTCGCCGTTAAGGGGGACGCGCTTCATGCGTGGCAGTTTGACGGGTATCATCGCAGTGCGTTGAGTTTACGCGATTTGCCCGAGCGTGTGTCCATGATTACGCCCCCATCGACCCGCGCGATCCTGGCCGAGGGGTATCAACCGTTTTGGCATCCAACCATCGAGTGCGCTTAGCCCCATTCGTATGGGTGATATGTCGATCAATTTAAATCATTCGACAGGCTCATGTCAGCCGTGGTGAATGAGCCCATGACGGACACGCATCTTCCTTCGACCGGCGCAAAACCGGCCGATCTGTATCGCTTTACATCGGTCGATTTCGCGCTTTACGCAGCAATTGTGCTCGCTTGGAGCACGAGTTGGTACCCCCTCAGTCTGCAGGTGGGTGTTGTCGCGCCCGAGGTGTCTTTGGTGTGGCGGTTCCTCGGCGCTGGTGTTTTGATGTTCGGCTATCTTCTTTACTCCGGGCGTCAAATCCGGTTTGCGCTTGCAGACCATGTGCGCTTTGCCATGCTCGGCATCCTGCTTTTTTCAACCAATTTCGCGCTCTTCTATTATGCTTCCGCCACAGGCCTTGCCTCCGGGCTGCTCTCGGTGATCTTTTCAACCGCGTCGATCATCAATCTCATTTTGACAACGCTTGTGACCGGCGCACGACCGGAAGGACGGGTCGCCCTGGGCGCCATTCTCGGACTTTGCGGCATCGCGCTCGTCTTCTGGCCGGAAATTGCGGGCACCTCCTTCAATCGCAGTGCGCTCTTCGGTGTCGCCCTCGGACTATGCGGCACGCTTTCATTCTGCCTTGGCAACATTTTATCAGCCTCCAACCAGAAACGCGGGCTTTCGGTCATTTCGGCCAATGCGTGGTGCATGATCTACGGTGCCATCTGGATGGCGGTCGTCGCCCTTTTCAGAGGACAAACCTTCGCCGTTGAGTGGACGGGCGCCTATCTTGGATCTCTCGCCTTTTTGACCCTATCCTCGTCCATCCTAGCCTTTGCGGTTTATCTGACATTGATAGGGCGTATCGGTGCTGCGCGGGCAGGCTATGCGACCGTTATTTTCCCGATCTTCGCGCTTTTGATTTCGACCGTTCTGGAAGGCTACCAATGGACAGGCCTTTCGATCGCGGGTCTGGTGCTGGTCGTTGCGGGCAACTATTTCGTTTTAAGCCGCAAGCGCGCGTAACCCTCACCAACCGGCCATCATATGACCCGGCCTCAGGCGCTTCTTTCTGTGCGCAATCGACCGCAGCTTGTCGATTGGCTCCGTGTCCATCGCGTTCAACGGTGAGGTGAGGTTGCCGAGCGATTCAACGATGTGATCTGCGAGAGCCGAGACGATCTCGCCCTGTTCGATGTTGGCCGACCAGATGAGACCGATCTGGCAATTGTCGAGTGGCGGAAATCCATCGTCCTCTCCCAAAACCCGCATTCCGGGCCTTAAGGCGGACTCCGGCAACACCGAGACCGCAAGCCCTGAGAGGACGGTCGCCGCTATGACAGTCGCCGACCAGCTTGAATATTTGACCCGGTACGCGCGTTCCATCGCTTCAAGCCGCTCCGTTGCCTGCCGACGCCAAATGCAAGTCTCACGCCCGAAGGCCATAGACAGCACATCCTGGCGGTGGACATCATGGTGGGCAGATGTCACCCAACAAAGCGGTTCCTCACGGACAACCTCAGCGTTGCCGCGCCTGCCATCATGGGTGATGAGCGCGAGATCGAGGCGCCCCTGTTTCAGGGATTCCACGAGTGTCGGGGTCGCGACACAATCAAACTCCACCTCTACACGCGGGTTTGAGTGGGCGAAGCGCGCGAGCACTTCTGGCAAGAAACGGTCGGCGAAATCATCCGGCATTCCGAACCGAACGACGCCTTCCAGACGATTTTCATCGAAAGCCGCAAGCGTCTCAGAAGACAGGCGCACGAGACGGCGCGCGTAGACGAGTAGTCGTTCGCCGTCATCGCTCAGCCGCGACTGGCGGCCATCGCGCACAAAAAGCGTCTTGCCGATGCGCTCTTCCAGTTTACGCATTTGCATGGACACAGCCGACTGGGTTTTGAAGACGACATCAGCCGCCTTCGTAAATGACCCGGCTTCGGCTATGGCGACAAAGGTTTTCAGTTGATCGAGATCAAGGGGGGCGACCATGGCTGCAACCGTATGGTGGAGGGGGCATTTTCATAATCATCAGAAAATGTGATGAATGCAATCAAAAACATTCGTTTGAATGATGCAACATTGTCGGGCACGTTCACGGTGTCCCTTGAAAGACACTCAACACCCCCACCGCCGCCGTCAGACGCACCGTTTGGCGGTGGCGGCTCCTTCACGCCCGTTGGCACTGAAGGTGTTTAACCCGGTCTTTTTCAGGACAATTGACGATGAAAGGAGACGGATCATGACGATTTTTTCAACGGCCCTCGGTTATCTTACCACTCAAGAACCGACGACAGGTGTGCTTAAGACAGAAAAGCCGAAGAGCGTGATGCCGCTTGCCAAGCATGCAGGCTTTTCAAAACCTGTGTTTGACAGTGTGACCCATCTTACTTCATCGCTCAGCAATCTGATTCAGCGGCGATGGTCCCGGTATCAGGCGCGACGCTGCGCGCAATCGATGCTGAGCCTCAGCGATCACGTGCTCGCCGATATGGCTTTGACGCGGGCCGACATTTGGTTTGTGCTCAAGACGAAATCGGACCTTGATGCAACGGATCGTTTGAAGCTGATGAGCGTCGAACGGCGCGCGTCCACACGCACGGCTTATCGACGGCGTGCATCCTACCTCAACGGTCTTGTTCCAGACCTCGTCGCCCGTCGCGATCTCAATGACAATCGGTTCGGCGAAAAGGTTTAACCCCTCCCCAACTCAACACCCGGGCGTGCGCATGCATCGTCCGGGCTTTTTATGAGCGCCGCATTCCGTCGAGATACTGATCAAAGATTGAATCGATATTGCGCTTGTATTGATCCTGTACCTGACGGCCTGTTTCAAACATATCGCCGAAAATGTCTTCGCCGCGCTCCGGCGTGCGATATTCATTGCGCGGTGCGCTCGGCTGGCGGCCCATGGCACCGCCCAGGAAGTCTTCCATCATTTTGCCGAAGGGATTGTCCATCGGAGACATGCCAGAAGGACCAGATGATGAACCAGATGTTTGGCGACCCGCACCGCTGTGACCGCGCCCCATTCCCTGAACACCGCCGTTCATGAAACTTTCCAGAAGCGTTCCAAGGAGATCGCCACCTGCACCAGAGCGCATGCCGCCTGTCGATGCACCGCCACCCAAGCCGCCCAATCCGCCCTTGAACAGGCCACCCATGATCATGCTCGCGATCACGGGCAACATTTTCTTCAGGATCGTGGGCCCGATGCCGGAGGTGAGTGCGACTTGTTCAGCGACGGCGCGACTTGTCTCTTTCGATCCGAAAAGATGGCCGAGAATCGCATTGCCCTCGTTGATCGCGTCGTCGCGGAAAGCCTCGCTCGGATCGTCGTGGTACTTTTGATGCTGCCCGGTCGAGAGCGCCGACATGAAATTCATCAGCGCCATCGGATCGGCGGTGTTGCGCTTCAATCCGTTAGAAAACGCCGGCATCATGAGTTCCATGACTTTTTCGGTTTGCTCAACACTCAAGCCAAATTGCCGAGCCAGCGTATCCGACGCGTTGCCGTTCTGAGCCTGCATCATCATGTCAAAAAGGTTGGTCATGGTGTCCTCCCGCATTACTTTGTTTCTCAGATAGAAGACTGCCAGCCAATCGTCGTCAACCGTCTTTACGATGGGGCCGTCATTGTCATAAGACAAGCGTGCGGCCTGATATGAGCTGGGCTTTGAAGCCTCCGCGTAAAAGATATTTTTAAAGGGAAACGGAAATATGTCGTTGGAAGACTTGAAATCTGTTGCGACCCGCCTTGTCGAGTATTGCAATGCAGGCAACGAAGCCGAGGGGCTTTCCACTCTTTATGCGCCAGACGCAGTTTCCTGCGAGGCCTTCCCGATGCCGGGGCAGAACACCAGCGAGTGTGTGGGCGTGGAGGCCATTCGCGGCAAACACGCATGGTGGGACAGCGCCATGGAAGTTCACTCGTCATCCATTACAGGTCCGTTTTATCACGGCGCGGATCGCTTCGCCTTGATCTACGAAATTGACGTTACGGAGCGCGCCAAACAAGAACGCTCCCAAATGAAAGAAGTTGGCATTTACACCGTCGCAGACGGGAAGATTGTACGCGAAGAATTCTTCTACGACATGTGATTTTCACAATCCGATCTTTTCTATCACCGCCGGCTTATGCATGAGATGGTTGGTGCCATCCTAATGCTGACTGACATCTCATGCAGATCATTCTCAATCTCACGCTGCCATTTTTTGCCGTTGTCGGGCTCGGTTATCTTGCCGTCAAATTGGGGATGCTCGCGGATGATGCCGTGCGCTCAATCAACGTCTTCGTTTTCAACTTCGCAATGCCTGCGCTCGTTATCGGTGCGCTCGCGCGTCAGGATTTCGACACGCTTGTCGACGTGCCGTTTCTCATCGGCTGGCTCATCGCGGGTCTTGCGCTTTATGTGATCGGCGGCGTCCTCTGCTGGCTGTTCTTCAAAGGCGACATCCGCGAGATTGCGCTGACCGGACAAGCCGCATCCGTCGCAAATGTCGGCTTTTTGGGGTTTCCACTTCTGGCAGCGGCTTTCAACAAGGGGGCCATCGGTATCGCCGCTACAGCACTGCTTGTCGATTTGATGGTTTTGATCCCCTTGTCGATCACAATGATCGAGGCGCATGGCGGCGGATCGACCGCAAAGATTGTGCGACGCGTTGTAAAAGGGGCTGTTTTCAACCCGTTTCTGCTCGCCATCCTCACCGGTTTTCTGATCTCCGCGAGCAATCTCGACATGCCGGCGCCCGCTGAACGCCTGCTTCAGTTTCTGGCGAGTGCAGCCGGGCCGACTGCTCTTTTTGCACTTGGGATTTCACTCGCTGCACGCCGCGTTGAAGGTGACACGGCAGCGATTTCAACCATCGTCATCCTCAAGCTCGTCGGGCACCCTTTGGCGGCTTATGCAGCCCTCAGCGCCCTCGGCGTGTCTGAAGATACAATTCTGATTGCGATGGTGATCGCAGCCCTTCCCGTGGCGG
>JBCBTO010000074.1:0-8225 GCA_039818625.1 Pseudomonadota bacterium | reverse complement strand
AATCTTCTACATACTTCTCAGGTTCAACAATCATCAAATGGACATCAAGTGGTTTGTCTGTGTGAGGGCGTACCGCATCCACAATCATTGGACCAATAGTGATGTTAGGCACGAATCGGCCATCCATCACATCGACATGAATCCAGTCAGCGCCCGCTTCATCGACCGCCTTCACTTCTTCACCAAGACGCGCAAAATCGCTCGCCAGAATGGATGGAGCAATGATGATGGGCTTGGTCACGGTGCTGTCCTTTGTCGAAGTGAGTCTTTCCCGACCCTATAGACAGGTCCCGCTCGCTCAACCAGCCGGAATTCACTCAAGCGGCACAATCGTTCCATTTTCCCACCGATGGACGACGTAATCTACGATATTCGCATCGCCATTTTGGTCAAACGAGATCAGGCCGACCGGCGTTTGGAAAATCATCTGGTCGATGGCTTTCACAAGCGACGTGAACTCCATATCAGGCGCGCCGAGAGCGGTTCCCTCGATGATTTTGACCGCGGCGTATCCCCGCAAGGCGAGGCCGATGGGCGAGAGGTTCGCCTCTTCGAAACGTTGCACCAGCGGTCTTGCTGAGCGCAATCGTCTCACATCTGGGGGGAATGAGACCAAGATGCGGTCCATCGTGTTCCGGCGCGGATTTCCTTCCAGAACTGTATTTGGAAACTCGGAGTGAACAAGCCCGTCACCGCCGACAATCGTGATGGTGTCGCTCAGTCGATCAAGATCGCGGATCAAGGTTGCAGCATCCAGGTGACCGGCTGCGATCAGAATGGTTTTTGTGCCGGCGTCGACAATGCGCGCGGCGAGACGTCGATAGCGTTCCTCGCCGCTTTCAAAGTCTTCTGTGATGGTGGGCGCGATGTTTTTGCGCGCAAGATTGGCAATGACCGCGTCGGCGAGGCCCTTGCCGTAGACGGAGCCGTCGCTCACGACCGCGATGGCGCGGTCCGGTGTCGCATCCAAAACAAAGTCAGCGAGTATGTCAGCCTGTTGCGTGTTGCGTGCCGCAAGGCGATAGGTGCCGCCATCCTCGCGCGGTTTGGCATCGGTAAAGGTTGGATTTTGGCTGCTTGGAGAAATCTGGATGACATCGTTTTGCGCGTAGACGGTGGACCCTTCGATTGACGCGCGGTCGCACACATGGCCGATGACGAACCTGACGCCGCGCCCGACCAACTGGTTTGCAACGGCTTCTGCCGTCTTGTCGTTGCATTTGTCATCAAACGCATCGATGAGCACGCGTTTCCCGTTGAGGCCGCCGCGCGCATTGATGTCACGGGCTGCGAAGTTGGCGCCGACCAGAATTTGCTGGCCGAGTTGGGCGTAAAGTCCCGTCAACGGTACCGCGACGCCGATGCGAAATTCAGCCGTCGCAAAGGACGGTGTCGTCAACACGGCCAAGATCGAAAGGACCAGTGCCTTCATCATATTCTTTTCTTTCTCATGTGAACAATCCGTCCTTTGCGACTGACGCGTCCGCTGCGCCGTCCAATTGCCGTTTGATCTTCAAAAAATCCTGCCATGCGAGACGTTTTTGACCCGGCTGGCGGAGAAGATAAGCCGGGTGCAGGGTTGCCATGGCGCTGATCTCGCGGTCTCTCAGGGCGAAAGGTTTGATCTTTCCGCGCAATTTCAAGATGCCGTCGCTTGTTTTGAAAAGTTGTTTGGCCGCAGACCCACCGAGTGGCACGAGGAGATTTGGGTTCACAAGCGCGATCTGGCGCTCGATAAACGGGCGGCAGAGTTCGGTTTCCTGCGGTGTTGGCGTCCTGTTGCCGGGCGGACGCCACGGTATGACATTGGCGATATAAACGTCCTTTTGCCGATCAAGCCCGATCGCTTCCAGCATCCTGTCGAGCAGCTGTCCGGACCTGCCGACAAAGGGCACGCCTTGAATATCTTCGTCGCGTCCAGGCGCTTCGCCGACAAACATGACACGGGCGTTTTCGCTGCCATCACCAAAGACCAGGTTTTTCGCAGTGCGTTTCAGGTTGCAGCCGTCAAACGATGCGAGCGCATCGCGAAGGTCATCGAGCGTTTGCGCCGCCAACGCGAGATCACGTGCGCTTTGAACCGCGAGCGCATCGGGCATTGCCTGTGGAGTGTTTGAAGGCGACGTGACGGTGGGCGATGACGGATGAACTCGCGGTTGCTGTTGCGGCAAACGCGTGGGCGGACCAGGGCCGGTTGCCGGTTGTCGGTTCAAGGTGTGGTTCAAGGTGTGGTTCCGGGTCGGTTGTGTGCTCGGCGCTTCCTCTGGGTTCAAGGCCATCTTCAAGCGGGCCTCGCGCGTCGCCTCAAACTCCGCCAGCCTGTCATGCGGCGCTTCGTCCAGTGCACAATCGACCCCATTTGCGCTGTAAAACTCTAAGAGAGCTTCGAGTTCCCTGGCAGCTTTGGACTTTACGTT
Source organism: Pseudomonadota bacterium (assembly GCA_039818625.1). Taxonomy (GTDB): domain Bacteria; phylum Pseudomonadota; class Alphaproteobacteria; order Rhizobiales; family JACESI01; genus JBCBTO01. The sequence continues at coordinate 5,808 of JBCBTO010000074.1, read as the reverse complement.
AGCGGTCACACTCGATATCGCTCTTGGAGGAGGAGCGCCTTAGTGATTTCGTTTACAAGCTTGTGATTTATATGTCAGATCACACTTAAGAAACACAAGAAGGCGCGTTAAAAAAACAAACGGTCGCAGCGTTTAGGCGCGGTGTTTAACAGTTCGGAGGACCCTCACATGGCAGAAGCAATGCCTGAACGCGAAAGCATGGACTTTGATGTCGTCATTGTGGGGGCTGGCCCCGCCGGACTGGCAGCATCCATTCGTCTGAAACAACTTGATCCCGAGCTTTCCGTTGTCGTGCTTGAAAAGGGCTCAGAAGTCGGCGCGCATATCCTGTCCGGCGCGGTGGTAGACCCGATTGCAATCGATCAGCTTTTGCCCGAATGGCGTGAGGAGAGCGATACGCCATTCAAGACACCGGTGACGGCTGATAAATTCTTGTATCTCGGGCCAGCGGGGTCCATGCGCCTTCCGAATTTTGCAATGCCGAAGCTCATGAACAACCACGGCAACTATGTTGTTTCCCTCGGCAATGTCTGCCGCTGGCTCGCGGAGAAGGCGGAAGCGCTCGGCGTTGAAATCTTTCCAGGATTTGCTGCCGCAGAAGTGTTGTTCGACGACAATGACAATGTGATCGGCGTGGCCACAGGCGACATGGGTATCGGGCGCGATGGCGAGGCGAAACCGGGTTTTGAGCGTGGTATGGCGCTTCTCGGCAAATATACGTTCATCGGAGAAGGTGTTCGCGGTTCGCTCGCGAAACAACTGATTGCCAAATACGGGCTTGACGAGGGTAAGGAGCCTGCGAAATTCGGCATTGGTATCAAAGAGTTGTGGGATGTTGATCCGGAAAAACATCAGCCGGGTCTGGTGCAACACTCCTTTGGCTGGCCGCTTGGCAGCAATGCCGGTGGCGGATCGTTCCTTTACCATCTGGAAGACAACCAGATTTCCGTCGGTTTCGTCACTCATCTCAATTACGAAAATCCGTGGCTTTCGCCTTTTGAAGAGTTTCAGCGCTTCAAGACGCACCCCGCCATTCGCGACATTTTCGAAGGCGGCAAACGCATCTCTTATGGTGCGCGGGCGATCACCGAGGGGGGCTATCAGTCCGTGCCGAAACTTTCCTTCCCAGGCGGTGCGCTCATTGGATGTTCCGCTGGCTTTGTGAACGTGCCCCGGATCAAGGGATCGCACAACGCCATGCTGTCCGGCATGCTTGTGGCTGAAAAAGCCCACGCGGCGATCGCAGACGGTCGTGCGCAGGATGAGCTTTCTGATTATGAAGATGCGTGGCGGGCGAGCGACATCGGCAAGGACCTTTACAAGGTTCGCAACGTCAAACCGCTTTGGTCAAAATACGGTCTCGTCGGCGGCATCACGCTCGGTGGTCTCGACATGTGGACCAATGAACTTTTCGGGTTCTCCTTTTTCGGCACGATGGGTCACGGCAAACCGGACTACGCGGCCCTACGACCCGCGGCTGAATGCGAGAAAATTGAGTATCCGAAGCCCGATGGGCAAGTCTCGTTTGATCGACTGTCTTCGGTGTTCCTGTCATCGACCAATCATGAAGAAGACCAGCCTATTCACCTGAAACTGAAAGATGATGGTCTTCAATTCGCATCTGAATGGAAAACCTTTCAGGGGCCGTCGAACCGGTATTGCCCCGCCGGTGTTTACGAGTGGGTTGAACCCGAGGAGGGCGGGGATCCAAACTTTGTGATCAACGCGCAGAACTGTGTTCACTGCAAGACGTGCGACATCAAGGATCCGAACCAGAACATCAACTGGACGGTGCCGGAAGGGGCTGGCGGACCGAATTATCCGAATATGTGAGGCCAAGCCGGTGCGGCACGTTTCAGGATACGGATTTGGGCTGGCAGTGACGCTGGCCCTTTTCAATTCCAGCCCGATTTCCTCAGCTGACGACGCGCCGCCTACGCCTGTGGTCAAGCCCGGCACGAAGACCCCCCATGCGGATACGCAGCCCTCCGTAATCGATCCACCAAAGCAACCGACCCCGCAAAAGGCCTCGCAGTTGAAAGCCTGCCCCGTCTTCCTTTCGGGGCGTGTGACAGGACGCTATCTGCCGTCGAACTTGACGGAGGCGCAGTGCGGGGATGAAGCGCCCGTTGAAATCAGTGCCGTTGGCGATGTTGCGTTAAAGCCTGCCGCCCAAGTTAACTGTCGCATCGCGGATGCGTTTTCCGATTGGGTTGAGGAGACTGCATCCAGCGCACACGCTCTTTTCAGACAAGACCTGAGAGAGGTGCGTATCGCGGCGAGTTACGTCTGCAGGCGGCGCAACAACGCGCCGACGGGCAAGTTTTCCGAACACGCCACCATGAACGCGGTCGACGTCTCAGGTTTTGTACTGGAAGACGGATCTGACATCACCGTGTTTGACCATTGGTCTGACGAGGGTGACGTTAGTGCAGGTGGGCAGGGTGGCGAGACGCACCCATCGACGTCAAAGGGCCGGTTTTTGCGGACGATCCACGCGAAGGCCTGCGAACGGTTCACCACAGTGCTCGGACCTGATGGTGACCGCTTTCACAAGGACCATTTTCATTTTGATCTTGGATGCCATGGCAAGACCTGCACATGGCGCATTTGCCAGTGAGAGCAAGACTTGTCACCCTTTCGTACCATAAGGTTCAATGGTGTTCGGCCTTGCCCCGCTTCACAATCCCTATACATTGCGCTGAATGACGCAGTAGAGGCGGCCAATGGCGCAAAACATTCCAAAAGATATCGATGAGACCCTCGCGCTCCTCAACGGTGCTGACTATGTCGCGGACCGGGCGCTTGCCACCGTTTTGTTTCTGTCGCTGAAGCTCAAACGCCCCTTGTTCCTGGAAGGGGAAGCGGGGGTTGGCAAGACCGAGATTGCGAAGGTGCTTGCGGCAACGCTTGATCGGCCGCTCATCAGGCTTCAGTGCTATGAGGGACTTGATGTGTCGTCTGCCGTCTACGAATGGAACTACGCGCGGCAGATGACGGAAATCCGACTGTCGGAAGCTTCGGGCGCGGCGGACAAGCAGGCGCTGTCTGAAGATATCTACTCCGCGGACTTCCTGATCGAGCGGCCTATTCTGTCGGCCATGCGCGGGGTTAATGGTCGTTCGCCTGTTTTGCTCATCGATGAACTCGACCGGGCTGATGAAGCATTTGAGGCTTATCTGCTCGAAGTTTTGGCCGACAATCAGGTGACGATCCCGGAGATCGGGACCATCCGCGCCGATGAGCCGCCCATCGTCATCATTACGACCAACCGCACCCGCGAGATCCACGACGCGCTGAAACGGCGCTGTCTTTACCACTGGGTGGATTATCCAAGCGCCGATGTGGAACTTGAGATTCTCAAGCGCAAGGTGCCCGGTGCCGGAGAGCGCTTGACCTCGGAAATCGTCGCCTTTGTTCAGAAGTTGCGGGAAGGTGAACTCTTCAAAAATCCCGGTGTGGCGGAAACGCTCGATTGGGCGACTGCGCTCAGCGAGCTCGATCAAATGGCCCTTGACCCGGAGATGGTGTCCGACACGCTCGGCGTTTTGTTGAAATATCAAGACGATATCCAACAGGTACAAGGGGGCGACACGGCCAAGCTCGTGGAAGAGGCGCGAGCGTTGGCCCGCGCTGGGTAAGTGGTTGTGAGCGGGCTTTTACCCGATAACATCGCCCATTTCGCCCGTGCGCTGCGCCGGGCCGGACTTCCTGTTGGCCCTGCCGCCGTTGTCGATGCCGTGCGGGCGGTCGAAGCCGGCGGTATCGGCTCGAAGGACGATCTTTACTGGACGCTCCACGCCGTCTTCGTGAAACGGCATGATCACACGGCCGTATTCCACGAAGCCTTTCATCTTTTCTTCCGCAAGCGGGACCTCATTGAAAAGATGTTACAGATTCTCTCTCCCGTCGTAGAAGGTGCTCAGAAGGAAAAGGAAAAACCCAAGGCGGGTGCGTCGCGGGTCTCCGATGCGTTTTTCAATCAACCGGAACAAAAGCGTGACGACGATGTCGTGCCGGAGATCGAAGTCGATGCACGCTTCACGATGTCATCGAAGGATATGCTTCGCACGAAGGACTTCGCGCAGATGTCGGCGTTGGAAATTGCGGAGGCGAAGCGGCGAATTGCGGCTTTGAGTTTGCCCGTCGACAAAATCAAAACGCGGCGCTTTTCGCCGTCGCACCGACCCCATCGCCTCGATTTTCGAAGGACTCTTCAATCATCCCTACGCTCTGGCGGGGATCTTCTCTTGCCTCAGTTTGTGGCCCCCAAGGAGGTGCCGCCGCCGATCGTGGCGCTTTGCGATATTTCCGGGTCCATGAGCCAGTATTCTCGGATTTTTCTGCATTTCCTCCATGCGCTGACGGAGAAAAACAGGCGCGTTCATACGTTCCTCTTCGGCACGAGGCTCACGAATGTGACGCGACAGTTGCGCATGAAGGACCCTGATGAGGCGCTCGACGGTGTCTCGGATGCGGTGCTCGACTGGTCGGGCGGTACACGAATTGCCTCGACTGTTCGTGAATTCAATCGCCTGTGGTCACGGCGTGTCCTGGGGCAAGGGGCGGTCGTCCTCCTCATCACGGACGGGCTTGAGCGCGACGGCACGACGGATCTTGCCTATGAGATGGACCGACTTCACCGCTCGTGTCGACATTTGCTCTGGCTCAATCCGCTTTTGCGATACGAGGGCTTTCAGGCGCGTGCGTCCGGTATTCGCGTTATGCTCGACCATGTCGATGATTTCCGTGCCATCCATTCCATCGATGCCATGGCGGATCTGTGTTCCGTCTTGTCAGAACCGCGCCAGTCGCGTCATGATCCGAAAAAGTGGCTGGTGGCGGCCTAAAGGAGAAGCTCATGCGTGAATTCGACAGTCTTGATGTGTTGCGTGTCGCTGAGAAGTGGCGAGACGAGGGCCGTGATCTTGCGCTTGCGACCGTGATCAAGACATGGGGGTCCGCGCCGCGCCCGACGGGTGCTCATCTGGTCATTGATGCTGACGGCAACTTCGAAGGCTCCGTGTCTGGTGGCTGTGTTGAAGGAGCTGTGGTGAGTGAGGCGATGGATGTTATCGAAGACGGCAAGCCGCGCACGCTCACTTTCGGTGTTGCTGATGAAACCGCCTGGGAGGTTGGGCTTTCCTGCGGCGGTGAGATCGCCGTTTATGTTGAACGGGTTCAATGAATGAATGTCGCGCTTTTAAAGAGCCTCAATGCGTTGCGGGCGCGTCGACAGGCGGCGATCCTGACGACGGATGTCAAAACGGGCGCGCAACAGCTCTTTGAACGGGGCGCGGCGCCTCAGGACGGAGCCTTGCGTGAAGAGCTTGCGGCACGGTTTCTGTCCGGGAAATCCGGGGCGGTGGACGATGTGTTCTTCGCGGTTTATCTGCCACCACCGCGCCTTGTGATCATCGGTGCCGTGCATATCTCGCAGCATATGATCGGGCCGGCTCAAGCCGCCGGTTTCGACGTCACCGTGATTGATCCGCGGACCGCGTTTGCAAGTGAGGATCGGTTTCCAGGTGTTGCCCTCCATGCCGAATGGCCGGATGAAATCCTGCGGGATCAGCCGCTCGATGCTTACACCGCGCTTGCCGCCCTGACCCACGATCCGAAGATCGATGACGGGCCCCTGAAAGCCGCCTTCGAGGCTGAGTGCTTTTATATTGGCGCCCTTGGTAGCCGAAAAACCCACGCACAGCGCGTCGCTCGCCTCGTCGAAGCGGGGGTGTCAGAAGAGGCTCTTTCGCGTATGGATGCGCCGATCGGGCTCGATATTGGTGCCGCCAGCCCGGCGGAGAT
>JBCBTO010000073.1:0-8251 GCA_039818625.1 Pseudomonadota bacterium | reverse complement strand
GTGTTCATCTTTTTGGGCAGGCGCGCGGCTACGGTTTTGCCGGTCTTGGCCGCCTCGCGCGCCTTTTTGATAGAGCCCAGGCTTTCGTAGAGCATAAGGCTGCCGATGATACCGAGAAAGCCGACGTAACAGAGCGAGATGATGAGATCGAGTTGGCCGACCTGGCGCAGGAAACGAAACAGCAAAACGCCGAAAAGCGAGCCAACCAGACCGCCAGCCAGGAGGTAGGTTCCAAGTTTGAAGTCGATGCTTTTGCGCCGGAAATGGACAAGCGCGCCTGAAAAGGATGACGCGACAATCTGATTGGCCTCAGTTGCCACCGCAACGGCCGGGGGAATGCCGGTGAAAATGAGCAGCGGTGTCATCAGAAATCCGCCACCGACGCCAAACATACCGGACAAAAACCCGACAGCCGCACCCATGCCCAAGAAAATGAACACGTTCACGGGAAGCTCGGCAATGGGCAAATAAAGGAACATGACCAATCCAAAAGAGGAGCGGCGGGCGCACCTTGCGCTTAGCCGTTAAAGACCCGCAGACCACAGCAAGTCAACTGCTACTTGCGCGCTTTCAAGCGCTCACAGGCGGATCACGTTATCCCGCGCGAGTTGGTGCCAGCGCTTCTTTCAAGCTGGCCCCAAACGGGATACCCAGCGTCATTCGCCCGCCAGCAGATCGGGTTGTTCAGAAGGCGGAAGTTTTGCCGGCTCTTTTTTCACCGCAGTGTCACGTGATCCGTCGACCTGATCATTTGCAAAATCAAGAGCTTCGATTTTGCCGCCGCGCGTGGTGATCTTCTTCGTCGACGTCAAGATCTGATCGAGATCACGTCCCGTCTGGGAATGGTGGGTTTGCAGTTTAGCCACCCGATCATCGAGCCGGGCGACATCCTGCATTAAAAGGACAACCTCTTTTTGGATGATATGCGCCTGTTCGCGCATGCGCTGGTCGCGCAGAACGGACTGGACGACCTGGATCGATAACATCAGCAAGGAAGGAGAGACGATCACCACGCGCGCGCGGTGCGCCTTTTGAATGATGTCTTCATAATGTTCGTGAATGTCGGCGAAGATCGATTCCGACGGAACAAACATGAAGGCTGTGTCCTGGGTCTCGCCGACGAGGAAGTATTTCTCGCTAATGTCCTTGATGTGTTTTTCGACATCGCGGCGAAACTGGGTCTGGGCCGCACGAACACCGTCTGGCGTTTCGCCGGAGCGGACCGCATTCCATGCCTCCAACGGAAATTTTGCATCCACAACGAGGGAAGGCGCTTCGTTCGGCATGAAAATCAGGCAATCAGGCCTATTGCCATTGGATAGGGTTTCCTGAAATCCGAAGGCCCCATGCGGAAGTCCGTCTTTCACAATCGCTTCCATGCGCGCCTGGCCAAACGCTCCCCGCGTCTGCTTGTTCGCCAGAATATTCTGCAACTCGACAACCTGGCTTGAAAGCGCTGTGATGTTCGTCTGCGCTTTGTCAATCACCGCCAGCCGCTCACCGAGTGCGCGGAGATTTTCATGGGTTGACTTGTTTGTCTCCGCGAGGTTCTGGCCAAGTCGGTGGGTCATGGAATCCATGCGCTCCCCCAAAACGCGCGTCATGTCCTGCTGCCGCGAGCCGAACACCTCAGCGAAAGTCTGCATGCGCCCTGCCATCTCGGCCTGGGCTTTCATGACATCGGCGAGGCGTTCATCCATATCCCGTGAGCGCGCATGCGCCAGCTCCTCCGCCCGATTGCGCCTGGATGAGGATCGCCATGAAAGCACAACAAGAATGAAGAGCAGCAAAAGGGCAAAGGCGCCGGACGCTGATATCACCTCAAAGAGCGTGATAGGCCTGTTTCCAAGTACCAGAATGACTGACGATAATTCCATGATCGCAACTTAACCCGATTCTGGACAGGCTGAGAAACGCGCGGGCAATCTCATTTCACCGAGATGTGAACAACACTAATGCCTAATGCGGAACAAACGAGACATGGTGAATACATTCTTAACCTTCCCGTTTTATTCGACAAAGGACGTAAGTGTTTCCTTCGGCAGAGAAAATATCATGCAAACAACTGCGGCACGCCCAATCAAACAGGAAGTTGAGGCGAACCAAGACGCAGACCTTGAAGCTCTACGCAAAGAGAATGCTGATCTTAAACGGGTTTTAGGACGAGTTAGCGATCAGCTTGGCGTGTTTGGGGTCGAGATGGCGACCATTGCCGGGTCTATTGACGGAATTGCGACAAAATCTGTGGACCACGTCGATGCCTTCAAAAACCTCGTCGGCAAGGTGCAGGAGGTTGAAAACTGCGCCAACGACATAACCGTCACGATTGAAGAAGCGCACGGCGTTTCAGATCGCATGGGTGACGAACTCCAACAGTCTAAATCTGCCGTTGCAAACGCGATGGATTCGATCGACGGCCTCGTGAGTGACGTTTCGTCATTTGAGACGAATATGGGCGAACTGAGCGATGCGATGGAAAGTGTGCGTTCTGTCACCGGCATCATCGAAGCGATTGCCAAGCAGACCAATCTCCTCGCCCTCAACGCGACGATTGAAGCGGCGCGCGCTGGAGATGCCGGCAAGGGATTTGCGGTTGTTGCAAGCGAAGTGAAACAGCTCGCCCAAAACACAACAAATGCGACATCCGATATCGATGTGACAATCAACCGGATCAAGACGAGCCTTGATGGCCTGATTGAACGCTCGAACACGGCTGGTGGCAATGCACAAGTCGTCAGCGAGAACGCCGGTGCGTTTACGAACATTATTGAAGTGGTCAGCGGGGCGACCAGCCAGATCGCCACCTCAACGACGAAGGTCGCGACCACAAGCGGTTTGGTTTCACAGACATGCGATGTCTTTTCCAACACCTTCGCCACGTTGAGTGGCGATGCACAGACGACCTCAAGCGACCTCGTTTCCTTCCGCGACAAACTGCAATCGATCGCGGATACCCTCGACCGATTGGTGGTGGACGTGGTCCAAAGCGGTATCGACACCGAGGATTCGAAATTCATGGCGCTCGTGCTTGAAAATGCGGCATTGATCTCAAGCCGGTTTGAAGACGCTGTCGAAAATGGCACCATTTCGATGGACGCCCTGTTTGACAGCAATTACGAGCCGATTGCCGGCACCAATCCGCAACAGTTCATGACGCGGTTTACAACGTTTACCGATGAGGTTCTCACTCCCATTCAGGAGGCGGTCGCGAAACAGTTCGACGGGCGCATTGTGTTTTGCGCCTGCGTTGACAAAAACGCTTATCTGCCGACCCACAACGTCAAGTTCTCCAAACCGCAAGGCAATGACCCGGTCTGGAACACGGCGAACTGCCGCAATCGACGGATTTTTGACGATCGGGCCGGTCTCAAGGCTGCGCGCAACGAGGAACCGCTTCTGCTTCAAACCTATCGACGGGACATGGGTGGCGGCAATTTTATCCTGATGAAGGAGTTTGATGCTCCGGTCACGGTACGGGGACGGCGTTGGGGCTCACTCAGGCTCGCTTACAAATAACGCGTTTCACAGAATAAGCCGACTTATCACCGGTCACGTGTCGAGCTGAGTTGACGGCTGCTTTGCGGTTTCATATGTCGAGGCCATGGCACTTCTCGACATCATCACCATTCCAGACAAGGTCCTCAAAGAGATATCGGCTCCCGTCGAACGGGTGGACGATGATCTGCGCCGTTTCTTAGACGATATGCTGGCGACTATGTATGACGCGCCCGGCATTGGGCTTGCAGCGCCGCAGGTCGGTGTCCATCGGCGGGTGGTCACAATCGATGTATCCGTCCGGGAGAAAGACGATGAGGGGCCAAAACCGGAGCCCAATCCGCTCTTTCTCATAAATCCGGAAATCGTCTGGTCCTCAGACGCGCCGAACGTCTACGAAGAAGGCTGCCTGTCCATTCCCGATTACTACGCGGATGTGGAACGACCGGCTGAGGTGATCGTGAAATTTCTCGACCGGGACGGCAAAGAGAACGAACTGAAGGCTGACGGCCTGCTCGCCACCTGCATTCAGCACGAGGTCGACCACCTCGATGGGGTGCTTTTCATCGACTATCTGTCAAAGCTCAAGCGTGACCGCGTGATCAAAAAATTCACCAAGCTCAAAAAGGCGAAAGCGCTTTAGAAAGCAAAATCATGCGTGTGATTTTCATGGGAACGCCCGATTTTTCGGTTCCAACGCTGGTGGACCTCATCGGCCAAGGGCACGACGTCGTCGCTGTTTACACCCAACCACCGCGCAAGGCGGGACGGGGCATGGATGTGCGCAAATCGCCCGTGCATGAAAAGGCGGAGCAGTTTGGCATCCCGGTTTTCACTCCGCTCAATTTCAAGAACGCCAACGACGTTCAGACCTTCATCAACCATCAGGCTGATGTCGCCATCGTTGTCGCCTATGGTCTTCTTTTGCCGCAAACGATCCTCGATGCGCCCGTCCATGGCTGTCTCAACCTTCATGCCTCGCTGTTGCCGCGCTGGCGCGGAGCAGCCCCCATCAACCGCGCGATTATGGCGGGCGATCATGAGACCGGCGTGATGGTCATGCGCATGGACGTGGGGCTCGACACGGGACCGGTTGCCATGCTGGAGAAAGTCGCGATCACCGAGGCCATGACCGCGAGTGACCTTCATGACAGGCTTATGGTGCTCGGCGGCGATCTCATGGCCCGCGCACTCGGCGGGCTGGAACGCGGCGGACTCGCCTTTCAGCCGCAAGCGGACGACGGCGCTACCTATGCGCATAAGCTTTCGAAAGATGAGACGCGGATCGACTGGACCAAACCCGCTGAGGATGTGCACAACCATATTCGGGGGCTTTCCCCCTTCCCCGGCGCTTGGTGTGAAATGGATGCTGGCGGCAAAGTCCATCGCCTCAAGGTGCTGCGCAGCGCGCGCGCACCTCACATCTCCGGCGAACCCGGGACCGTGCTCGGCGCGGACCTGACCGTTGCCTGTGGTGAGGGGGCGGTGCAGCTCATCAGTGTGCAGCGCTCCGGCAAAGGGGTGATGGAGGCAAGCGAATTCCTGCGTGGTAATGCGCTCGCCCCCGGCTCCAAGCTTCGATAAACCATGCCGCGCTACAGGCTCACAGTCGAATATGATGGCGGACCCTATCAGGGCTGGCAGCGGCAGGCGAACGGTCCCTCCGTGCAGCAGGCGATCGAAGAGGCGATTTTCAAATTCTCGCAGGAAAGCCCGTCGCTTGGCGTTGCGGGTCGGACGGATTCCGGTGTCCATGCCACCGGTCAGGTCGCCCATGCCGATCTTGACCGGGATTGGGAACCCAACCGCTTTAAGGAAGCGGTGAACTTCCATCTAAAGCCGCAACCCGTCGTCCTTCTCGATGTGAGCTATGCGCCGGAGGGGTTCGATGCGCGCTTTTCAGCCAAAGGGCGGCATTATCGCTATCGCATCATAAACCGTCGCCCGCCGCTTGCCATTGACGCCGGTCGCGCGTGGCACGTGAAACACCCTCTCGATGCGGAAGCCATGCACGAGGCCGCACAGCTGCTCCTCGGCACCCATGATTTCACGACGTTCCGCCATGCCCGTTGTCAGGCCAAATCGCCCGTGAAGACGATGGATCGTCTCGATGTGGAGCGGCACGGTGATGAGGTGCTGATCTATGCGTCTTCCAGGAGCTTCCTGCACAATCAGGTGCGCTCGCTTGCCGGGTCTCTCGTCCTCGTCGGCGACGGACGCTGGAGCGCTGTCGACCTGAAAGACGCGCTCGACGCAAAAGACCGCACGCGATGCGGTCCCGTCGCGCCGGCTGATGGCTTGACGCTTTACAAGGTGGATTACTAGTGCAAAGGCTTACATTAGCCGTGTTGGCTTACAAGCGGATAGCGGTCGACCCGAGGGTGGACGCGGAGCGCCCGCCCGTGGGGGCGGGTCGGGCGCTGTCCGTTGCTATCGCAACGAATAAACCTATTAGTCCCCTTGGTTTGTCCTAAGGCAGGATAGATCCGCCGAAGGCGGACCATATCGCCTCACCAAGAACGATGCCGACCAGGAAGTCGACACTGACGAGGCCGAGGCAGAACGGCGCTTCTTTTTCCAAGGTCACCCGCGCTATCCGGTAGTGATAAACGAGCACAAAGCCGACGAGCATGAGGCTTGCGAGCGCCGCCACATCGCCATTCACAAGGCCCGCAAGCTGGCAGACTGCCGGAACCGCCATCGCCACGCCCGCAATGACGCTGCCCCAGTTTCGGGCGATCACATAAGGTCCGTAGCGGGTTCTGATCCCGAGCACATCCGCTGCCAGCCACAGGACAATCGGCATGAACACCCATTCGATGCCAAGCCCGACAATGCGGACTGCAAAAAACAAACCACTCTGGAACTCCTCAAGGGTGAGTTCGTGATGCTCCATGAGTGCCTGACGCCCGGCAAGCGCTGCGAGCCCAACCGGAATCAAGAGGATCCAGATGGCCTGGAAGGAATTCCAGAAACCCTCCGGCGTCAGGTTGAATTTCGACAGGGCATCCGGCTCCCGAAACAGGATCTTCAGCGCACCTTTGAGAGACGAGCGGATTTCTTCGGCCGATACACTGATGATCATCGCGCGGTCAAACCGTTTTGAAATATCGCTTTAAAAACGCCGCATAGACATCCGACAACGTTTTCAGGTCGGAGACGGGCACGCATTCATTCACCTGGTGAAGCGTCTCGTTGACGAGGCCGAATTCAACGACAGGACAGTAATTCTTGATGAAGCGCGCGTCCGAGGTGCCCCCCTTTGTCGAAAGCGCCGGTTCATGCCCGGTCACATCCCTGATCGCCTGTTGCAACGGGGCGATCAGGTCTTCCGCCTCTGTCAGGAAAACCTCCGATACGTCGCGGATGAACTCGACCGTCAGGCGCGTCTCCGGAGGTGCTGCCTCCTTCAGGCGACGGTTCAGTTCCTCTTTCATGGTCGCAGAGGACCAGTGATCATTGTAGCGAACATTAAAACGGGCGCTCACGCGGGCGGGCACGATGTTGCTCGTGGTGTTGCCCACATCGACCGAGGTGATTTCAAGGTTGCTCGGCGGGAAAGAGGCACTTCCGTCATCGAGAGGCGGCATCTTCAGGGCAGCAAGTATGGGCACCATGCGGTCGATCGGGTTATCGATCGTTTCCGGATAGGCAACATGACCCTGCGTGCCCTCAACCGTGATCAGGCCGGAGAGCGAGCCACGGCGCCCGTTTTTGATGCTGTCACCCAAGACATTTTCATTGGTCGGCTCACCAACGATGCAGGCATCAATTGCCTCACCACGGGCATCGGCCCACTCGATGACCTTGATCGTGCCGTTGACGGCGTCTGCTTCCTCGTCACCGGTGATGAGGAATGAAATGGAGCCACCGAAATCGGGGTGTTCCTCGATGAAATTGATGGAGGCTGCGGCAAACGCAGCGACGCTGCCTTTCATGTCTTCCGCACCACGGCCGTGGAGCACGCCTTCAACAATGTCACCGCTGAACGGATCGCGCGTCCAGGCTGAGACATCGCCTGGGGGAACCACGTCTGTGTGGCCCGCGTAGCAAAAATGCGGCTTGCCCCTACCGTACCGTGCGTAGAGATTGTCGACGTCGTAAGAGCGCTCATCGCTGAAGACAAGGCGATGGGTCTCAAAGCCTGCGTCTTTCAAAAGTTCTTGGAGATAGTCGAGCGCGCCCCCCTCTTCGGGTGTCACCGAAGGGCATTGGACCAGTTTTTGCGTAATTTCTACGGGATCGGCGGACCTGTCACTCATGCACCCGGTTTATCGGGCGGCTGACCGCTGGTCAAACGAATTGGGCAGACCTGATCATTTTGGCGCGGGCGCGACGATCTTGCGGCGATGGGCCGTAGCGGTTACGCGCCTCGGTGCCTTTCAAAAAGCAGCACTCAAACAGCAGCCAAAGACCCAGAATGCTCACCGGTGCGTGGATGACATTTTTTGCGATGAACGCATGGAGGTCAGCCGATGTGACGGGATGAACCGTCGTGGACCCGCCTGTTGTGAAAAGCGCAAGGCCGACGGTCAAACCGAGGTAGAGGATGAACAAAGTTGGCGCGCGACCTCTGTCATGCAGGCGCTTGATGAAAAGCGGCGCTGAGAAAGCGAGGGGCAAGGCAACATAGAGAGCCTGATGGAGAGGGTCGGGATTTGGCATAAACGGCACAAATGGCAACGCAAGAGTGCCAAACAAAAGTTTCGACAGGCCCATTGCCGCCAAGAAACCGATGATCGACGTGATCTGTACC
>JBCBTO010000072.1:0-8308 GCA_039818625.1 Pseudomonadota bacterium | reverse complement strand
TGACCAATTTTTTCGAAGACTTCCAAAAAATTGGTCATGATCCGCAACCTTCTCATCTGTGTGATTGTATCGGGCGAAGCCCGGCTCTTCATATTCTGCAATACAGATATATTGCACCGCACAATGATTTGCAAGAATTATTTTGCAGTGCACAATGGACTTCTGGAGCATGAGACTGCTTGCAAAACGCGCTTGGCATGCGGCAGGGCGGCGGGGAAAACGGCACCGTCAATCACAAAACTCCGCCCGAGCGGTAACATTTGTTAGCGTAAACAAGTCCTTTACCGATTCGTAACATCCTCACTCCTATTGTTCGCTTCAGTTAAATTCGGGCGGTGCGAACTCGCCTATCTGTCAGCTTGTTTTTTCGGCTAGTCGGCCGTCGGTATCTTTGTGTGGAGTGTTCCGTGTTTTCAAAAAGCGCGCCCCTTTCCATCTTTCGGTGGACTTTTTTTCCGCTTCTCATCGCCACCATCCTGACCATCGCATCTCAGTCGAGCGCGTGGGCGAATGCCAAATACGCAGCCTTTGTTTATGATGTGAATGCTGGCAGGACGCTCTTTTCGCGCAGCGCTGATCGATTGCGGTACCCAGCCTCTTTGACGAAGATGATGACGCTCTACATGGTGTTTGACGCCATCGACGCGGGGCGCATCAGCCTCAACACCAGAATGAAAGTGTCGAAACGCGCTGCCTCCATGCCGCCTTCCAAGCTTTACCTCAAGGCAGGCTCAACCATTCGCGTTAAAGATGCCATCCTGGCCCTGGTTACGAAGTCGGCCAACGATGTTGCCGTGGTCGTCGCCGAACATCTCGGCGGCAGTGAAACCAAGTTTGCGCGCAAAATGACCAGAAAAGCACGCTCAATCGGCATGAAGAGCACCACGTTCAAAAATGCATCCGGTTTGCCGAACTCAAAGCAGCGCACAACGGCCCGCGACATGGCCCGTCTCGGTCTTTCTTTGCGTGAACGCCACCCGCGCTCTTTCCGCTATTTCGCGACGCGTTCGTTCAAATACGGCAAATATACTTATCGCAATCACAACAAGCTTCTGCGCACGGTAAAAGGTGTGAACGGCATCAAGACCGGATACATCCGCGCGTCGGGCTTCAACCTCGTCACCAATGTGGAAAACAATGGCCGCCATCTGATCGCCGTCGTGATGGGCGGAAAGACGGGCCGCGCGCGCGATGCCCACATGGCTTCTCTCATCAAACGGAATCTGAAAAAAGCGTCCCGGAAAAAGCGTTTCAACAAATCAAGTCCGCTTCTGGTGGCAAGCCTCCCGACGCCTCCAAAACCGGTTGCAAAACCTGAAGCGCCGAGCATCACGAACAGTGTACCCGTCGCCAGCCTGTCCACCGAAACACCATCGGCAGAAAACATCCAACAGACTGCCGTGGCAAAGACAGTCGTCGCAGAGCCGATCGAACAGGGTTCGACAAACCAGCCGGTCACACCCATCAAACCGAAGATCGTGCGCACCACCCTCATCAGCGCGACAACGACACCGACGCTCGCGGCTGCACAACCGAGCAATACACCTCAGTCCCGAACCACAAAGATTGCCAAATCTGCACCACAGCAGCAGCCAGCCACGCAAGCTCAAGCATCTCCTGCTCAAACGGCATCTGAGAAACGCGACGGTTGGAAAATTCAGATCTCGGCATCGCCCGACCTTGAAGCGGCCGAAAAGCTGCTTGAACAAGCCTATAAGCGCGGAGCACGGGTGCTCGCTCGCAAGGAGCCCTATACGGAGCCTGTAAAAACGAGCAGTGGCACACTTTACCGCGTTCGGTTCGCGGGGTTTGACGACAAGAAAACCGCCCGCAATGCCTGCGCGTACATGAAAAAGCGCAACTATAAATGCATCGCTGTTAACTAATCCGAATACAGGAAATCGTATTCAGAAAAAGCCGGGCGCAAGACCCGGCGCATAAACGGGAACGTGTCTGACCTGAAGAAATGGTAAGAAGTATCAGGAACCAGAAGAATGTTTTCTCAAGAGAAAGTCTTTCGCCTCATTGATTTTAGCCGCAAGCGCCGTGGAACCTCCGCGGTCGGGATGAAGACGAAGGATAAGGCGACGGTGAGCGGCCCGAATGGCGGCATCATCGGCACCGGGCGTAAGTCCAAGGATCTCGTAGGCCTCCTCCTCGGTTACGGGGCCAGAACGCGCCGCTGCGCCATGCCCCGCAGCGTCGTGCGCATGGAAGTCTTCACGCCAGCCGGGGCGCACGCCGTCAAGATACGTTTCGATCAGGCTTAAACTGTCTGGATCGTCGGGCGCGTTTGCAACGTCACTGTAAAGCGCTGCCAGTTCTGGCTCGCTGAGCGTGGACAGCAACCGCCCTTCAAACGGTCCCACGAGCACGCGCCCTTCCATGGTGCCGCTGGAATGGTCGAGTTCCATTTCGAAATAGGCCGTTCTGACGGTTGAGGCCGGTCCTGAACGCTGCGCCCGGCCCGTCGAACGACCCCGGCTTGTGGAAGAACGGGCAAACACGCCGGGCAAGCGGTCGCGCATCAAGATTGCAGCACCGAGAAGCCCGACTGGAAGTCCCAATATCGCAAAACGACCGGTGAGAATGAGCAAACCGGCAATCACCAAGAGGAGCACCCCACCGGTACGACGCAGGCTCTTTGCGAGATCTGCGGGATTTGCGCGCAGAAAAAGCCCAATGCCGAGCACGAGAAGCCCGAGGGCAAACGCAATGGCGAAGAAACTGCTCACGGTTTAACCCTTTCGCATTTGCGGCAACAAAAGGCGGTCGCCTTGCGCCTCAAGCGCTCTCACACCACCCGTCGCATAAACGGCAACGGCCTTTAAAAGTGCGGCGAGCTCACCAGCGGCGTTAGCGTCAAAACGCGCATATGCCCCTTTGCTCAATCGTGCGAACTCCTTGAATGCGCGTTCAACCATCTCATTCTGCCCCTCCTGAAAGATAAAGATCGGCACACCGAGTAGCCCGAGTTCTCCCGCTTTATCGCAAAGAATATCGACATCCTCCTCCATCGCATCGCCAATGAAAACCAACGCGTCGACGGGATGCTTTTTCTGTTCATTGCGCGCATTGGTAAAGACCTTGCGGATTTGTGTACGCCCCCCGCGACAGGCAATACGCCCCATGAACTCTGCGAGCGACTTCGCATCATCCACCCATTTCGATGATCGGCATTCGCCAAAGCCTCGATAATAATTGAGTTGCACCTGAAGCCCGCCGACATCGCGCACGACATGAAACATTTCCGCTTGCAGATCACAGGCGAGATCCCACGTGGGCTGTCGGCTCATCGTCGCATCGAGCGCGAAAATGATGCGTCCTTTCGCATCCGGCTTCGCGCGCAACGCACCGAGTTCGCGCGCCTTATCCAAAAAGGCTGCAACATCGCCCGATGTCGATTGAGCGCTTGCGATGTCTTTTTTTCCCCGAGTGACCAAGGCGATCTCCTTTTGGGTTAAAATATGGCCAACTCACCGGGTTTCGACAACCAATGTCGTCGCACCTTCTGCAATGAAACGCAGTGATTGAAAGATGCGACCATCCGTGAGATACGGCGTCATCTCTGTCACGACCGCCACTCAAGACCATGCCGATCATCACCCGAATAGACACGGACATCAGAACCCACGTCGCGACATGGCGCGGTGCAGGTGAAAGATCTGTCCTCGTGCCGACCATGGGCGCGTTGCATGACGGCCACCTCTCGCTTGTGGATTTTGCACAGGACCGCGCCCATCGCGTCATCGTCTCGATCTTCGTCAATCCGACACAATTTGCCGAAGGCGAGGATTTCGAGGATTACCCCCGCACATGGGAAAGGGACATAGAGATGCTGCGTGACAAGGGCGTGGACGCCGTCTACGCCCCTCTTTCCAGCGTTATGTATCCGGAGAGATTTGCGACAAGCGTTCTTGTCGAAGGTCCAGCCCTCGAACTGGAGACGACCTATCGACCCCATTTTTTCAGAGGTGTCGCGACTGTTGTCGCAAAACTCATTCTGGGCGTTCAACCGGACATCGCGGTCTTCGGAGAAAAGGATTATCAGCAGCTTCTCGTCATCAAACGCATGGTGAGCGACCTGCAAATCCCCTGTCGGATTGACGGCGCGCCCACGATCAGAGAAACAGACGGCCTCGCCATGTCTTCGAGGAACCGATACCTGAGCGAGAGCGAGCGCGAAACCGCCTCAAAGCTCAACCAGACCCTTCAAACCTGCGCGACAGACATCCGCGGCGGCAAACCGCGCGGCTCGTCTTTACAGGAGGCAGCTGAATACCTGTCGCAGTCGGGCTTCAAGGTGGATTATCTGGAACTCAGAAACGCCGACACGCTCAAGCGGGTCGATGACATCAAAAACGAGCCCTTGCGGCTCCTCGTGGCAGCCCACCTTGGAACCACCAGACTTATTGACAACATCGCGGTATAAGGCGCTCGGCTCTCAAAGTAGCCCGAGTTCTCCAAGTTCCGTGCGTATATGAAGCGGCAGATCCCCCTCGCCTCCCGGCACATCGGCCAGATCACGCGGAACGTCTTCGGACTTCAGATAACGCCAGCCCTGGAACGGACGCCTTGGGCGCATTTCTGTCTGGATGATGCGCGGCTCAAGAACAATATCACAGCGTGAGACGCCCTCGCTGTCGACAACCGGCCTAAGGTCGAGAATGTGCTGCCGCGCCTGCATCACGCCTTTGATGACCCAGTAAAGCGAACCGCCATCCAAGATCGCATCGCGCTGCTTTGGCATCATGCGGGTCGTATGAAACTGCTCAGGCTTGCGCCCTTGCAACCGCGCTTGTTCGGCGCGAAAGTCGATCCACGCCTGAAGGCTCTCAACACTATCAGCGCCGACACATAACTTTTGCAGATGCATTGTCATAGGGAAAATGTAGGGTGCAGTGCGGCGCGAACCAAGCGCGGTCAGCGCTTTTCCACAAAGCTGTCAGTGTATCAGCTGTCGGCCTCGTCCACTGGCAGACCCGCTTTCTTCCACCCGAGAAACCCGCCCTCCAGGTGACCGCAGTTTAACAGGCCAACATCTTGCGCGGCCTTGGTAGCCAATGCCGATCGCCATGCGCTTGCACAGAAGAAAATAAAAGTCTTGTCTTCGGCGAAAAGCGGCTTGTGATAGGGGCTGTCCGGATCAATCCAGAATTCCAACATACCGCGCGGCGCATGAAAGGCACCCGCAATACGACCGTCCCGCGTCAACTCCCGGATATCGCGAATATCGACGAATTGCACATCGTCGCGCTCGCGCATCTTGAGAGCCTCTTCCTGCGAAAAGGTCTTGATCTCGCTATTCGCCGCATCAACCAGATCTTTGACTGTTTTGCGCGACGAGCCGATCATCAAATTTACTGCTGAGTAACTGACGCAACAGTTTGCGTGTCAACGCCCGCGAAAAGGGAAGCAAGGGCAAATGCACCGACAAAAAGCAAGACTGCCCAGGTGGTTACACCCCAGCAGGATTTTTGAACGTCATTCTCGTCCATGTTTACCATGTACTCATTGTTGTTGTCCCGAATGCCCTGCTAAGAAAGTTGCCACCCGCAGTGCACAAGATTGACTCATTAATTCTTTGTTAAGCGTTGCGCAAGAGCCAATATGTCGTACTCCGAAGAAAAGACTGTCGCTCCGAAGTTTTCCCCGGAACGACAAACTGGATGTTTAAAAAATGGGCATAGATGCGCTGTTCTCACCGCTCGATCTCGTAGCCATCGCATGGTTTTTGACCGCGACGATCGGCTATTCCTGGTACACCGAACATAGCCCAGCAAGCCGACGTTCCTTGTCCGCCATGATGGATCGTCAACGGGAAAAATGGCTGCGCGTTCTGGTGCATCGCGAACTGCGCATTGTTGATACGTCCATTGTGAGCAGTCTCCAGAATGGCACCGCGTTTTTCGCATCCACATCACTGCTCGCCATTGGCGGCTGCTTCGCTCTTCTTCAGTCGACGGAAGAAATATTCGAGGTGTTGAAGGACTTGCCACTCGTGGCGGGCTCCAACCCGGTCCAGTGGGACATCAAGATTTTCGGGCTTTTGCTCTTGTTCACGTATGCGTTCTTCAAATTCGGCTGGTCCTTCCGCCTTTGGAGCTATGCATCGATCATGATCGGGGCGATTCCCATGCCAGGCCGCGCGGATGCAGACGAAACCGAAGAGGCGTTGCAAGCCGCGCTTTTGATGAACCAATCGGCCGCACGCCAATTTAATCGGGGCCTGCGGTCTTTCTTTTTCTCGCTCGGCTTTATCGGTTGGTTTGTCGGTCCACTTGTCTTTATCGGCGCCATGACCTGGATTGTGTTGGTGCTCTATAGACGCCAGTTTTCATCACAATCGCTGGCCGCTGCTTCCCGCAATGTCCACGATAAAAAACCATGACAGATCCAAAATCTGACCACGGAGCGGCACTTCAAGATGCCCTCATCACACTCATTGAAGCGCGCGGACCCGGCAAGACGATTTGCCCTTCGGAGGTCGCGCGTGCCGTTGCTGGAAGCAACGCTAAAGAATGGCGGCTGCTCATGAAACCGGTGAAAGCGATTGCCGTAGCACTTGCAAAGGACGGCAAAGTCACCATTCGCCGCAAAGGGAAAATCATCGACCCGGACGCGATTAAAGGCATTTACCGCATCGGACCGGCCGACCCGTGAATCATGCAGCGTCCCAAATCGGCGAGAACCCGTAATCACAGATGCGGTGATGCCGAGCGGTGAGCGCGCTGATCGCGGTCATGTCATCATCACTCAGCGAAAAGTCAGCGACATCAATATTTTCACTCACACGCTCCGGCTTGCTCGTGCGCGGGATGGCAATCATATCCTCCTGCTGGATGTGCCAGCGCAGAATAATCTGAGCGGCAGTTTTGCCATGGCGTTCGGCGGCTGAAACAATCGCAGCCTCATCGAAAAGCGCCCCACCCCGCGCCAATGGACAGTAAGACGTAAAACCCATTTTGAGGGTCCGGCACGCCGAGATGACAACGTCCTGGTTGAGATATGGGTGATATTCGCATTGGTTAGCCACAAGCGTGCCATCCGCGACCGCATTCGCCTCGCGCAACAGCATCGAGGTAAAATTCGACACGCCGATATGCCGCGTCAATCCCCGTTCACGCGCATCGACGAGCGGCTCGATCATGTCCTTGACGCTCATACCCGTGTGGGGCCAATGGACGAGAAGTAGATCGACATCCTCCACCCCCAATCGACGGAGACTGGCCTCCGCTGACGCCTGCAACGCGCCGGGTCCAAGATCATCGAGCCAGACTTTGGTCGTGAGGAAGATATTATCGCGCGGCACACCCGATGCGATCAGGCCGGCACCGACGGCCTCCTCGTTCTTGTACATGGCGGCGGTGTCAATGTGGCGATATCCAACCTTCAGCGCCTCGGTGACGATGGCCGCGCATTTTTCACCGCGCAACTCCCAGGTCCCAAGCCCTATGGCCGGAATGATGGCGTCGCCTGCTTTGACAGAGTGGATCATGATCTCAAATCCCGCATCTTCTCGAGATCAATAGAGCAGAATGATGACTATAAGAAAACCCATCCTGATCAACTTGCGACCGGGATGGGTTTCAAAATACTGGCATTCAAAAAGTGCTGAAGGTGCTACTTCACATCGCTGACCGATGTCACGATTTTTCCCGCAAGTCCATATTTCATGGCCTCGTCTGGGCTCATCCAATAGTCGCGGTCGGTGTCATCCTCAATCTTGGACAAGGATTGCCCCGTCGCATCGGCGAAAATCTGATTGAGGCGTTTGCGCATCTTGATGATTTCAGACGCCTGAATCTCAATGTCGGACGCTGAACCACCTGCACCACCGCTCGGTTGGTGAAGCAGAAAACGGGTGTTTGGTGTGCAAAACCGGTTTTTCTTCGGAACCGAGACATAGATGAGCGCACCTGCGCTCGCCACCCATCCAGTGCCCACGATGTTCACCGTCGGCTTGATGAAGTTGATCATGTCGTGGATCATGTCACCAGATTCCACGTGACCTCCAGGGGATGACACAACGACAGTGATAGGATCGTCGGATGCCTGCGCGAGAGCAAGCAAGCGCGCTGTCGTATCCCGTGCAAGATCCTGAGTGATTTGCCCCGTGATCAACACAGTCCGGCTGTCGAAAAGATGCTTCTCCACACCGGGAGCTGACGGCTTTGCGTCATCATCATCTTTCTCGTCGTCGAGATGGGCGGGCTTGAGCGAGGCTGAGGGTATGTGCGTCATGCGGTCTTTCTCATTTACGGGAATCACAACAGGTGTTTTCCTTTCAGATAGCGCCCCATGATCA
>JBCBTO010000071.1:0-8334 GCA_039818625.1 Pseudomonadota bacterium | reverse complement strand
GCAATGAATTTGTCTGGTTCGAACCAGAATTATTGACCAGCACTACGAAACTTGACGTCAATCGGCTGTCGTTCGTCGTCAAAACGCGGTGCAACACCGAGGGTCGTGGCAACCCGGCGAATAATCGCGGCCGTCGTGGGGGCAGCGTTCAAACCCGCCGTTGCAGCGCGCTGTCCTTCAAGTGGCTGCGGTTCATCAATCATGACGAGCATCACATATTCCGGGTCATGGGACGGAAAGGCGGACAGGAACGAATTCAGTTTTTTGTCAGACGAATAGCGACCATTCACCACCTTCTCGGCAGTTCCGGTTTTACCACCGACATAATACCCGTTCACATCAGCGCGTCGACCAGATCCCTTCTCGACATTTAGCCGAAAGAGGTATCGCATGTTGTCGCTGGTTTCAGGTGAGACGACCTGCTTTGCGAGCGCATTCGCCGCTTCCACTGTGCGCGGCTGGAATGTCGGCGGGATGAGCTTACCACCGTTGAGAAGGGAGGCCGCCGCCGAAAGTGTCTGAAGCGGTGTCACGGAAACACCATGCCCGAAGGAAATCGTAATCGATGACAGCTGTTTCCACTCTTTTGGCGACAGTGGCTTACCAATTTCCGGCAGTTCGTGGTCAGCAGCGGCCAGAAGGCCGAGCCGCTCGAGAAACGCCTGATGGTTTTCAATACCGACCTTCAAAGCCATTTTTGCCGTGCCGATGTTGGAAGAGTAAATAAAGACTTCCGGCACGCTCAAAACGCGCTTTTTTGCGTGAAAATCGCGGATCGTGAAGCGCCCGACACGGATGGGGTTGGTTGCATCCAACCGGTCAGTCATATCAACCGCGCCGCTATCGAGCGCCATTGCTGTTGTGATCGACTTGAAGGTCGACCCCATCTCGAAGACACCAGCCGTTGCGCGGTTGATCGCGTTTGTGGTGAGCGAACTCTGCGGATTGTTGGGATCGTAGTCCGGCAGCGACGACATGGCGACCACTTCACCGGTCTTCGCATTCATGATGATGCCGACGGCGGCAATCGCCTTATAGCGTTGCATCGCCTTTGCAAGCTCATCACGCACCACGTGCTGAACACGCATGTCGACCGAAAGCTGAACGGGCTCAAGACGCGCATTGGTAGCAAAGCCGACATCGTGGAGATCGGCGAGACCGCTGTCATCGACGAACTTCTCAAATCCGGCAATGCCCTGATTATCGATGTTCACATGTCCGACAATGTGGGATGCGATTGAACCGCCGGGATAAAATCGGCGGGTTTCGCGGTGAAACTCCAGACCGGGAATCCCAAGATCAAGGATGCGCTGATGATGGGCGGGTGTGAGTTCCCGCTTGATCCACACAAACCGGCTGTCGCCCTTGAGACGACGCAGAATTTTCTTACGATCGAGATCGGGTATCACGGTCGCGAGCTGGTCGACAACCTCAGCAGGATAAGCGACCTTCTTCGGGTTGGCGTGAAGGGAGAACGTGGTGAGATCTTTCGCCATCACCTCATCGTTGCGGTCAACCAGATCAGGACGTGCCGTCATCAACGTGTTGGATGTCCCCGCGATCTTCGGCCCTTGCTGATAGGGCGTGCTCGCAAGGGTTGTCAGCCGAAATCCGATGGCACCAAAGATCGCAAGGAAAACCACGGAAATGAGCACGAGCCGGCCGCGGAT
Source organism: Pseudomonadota bacterium (assembly GCA_039818625.1). GTDB lineage: Bacteria > Pseudomonadota > Alphaproteobacteria > Rhizobiales > JACESI01 > JBCBTO01. The sequence goes on along the minus strand of JBCBTO010000071.1, from coordinate 6,664 downwards.
GAGATCGTTGCGCTGCTTCTTTGCACCCTCAAGCACAATCGTCTGACGGGAACCTGCACCACCGACGGCATCGCCATCGTTGAACTTGTCTCGGAAAATGGTGCCGGGCGTGTGCATCAAAGTCTTCCTTGTTATTGGACGTTGCTGTCGGACCCGCCAGCATAACCGCCGAGTGCATCGCCACCATTGAACGGGCTGAGATCGATCGGACGGTTCGGCAACTCGTCGATTGTCACGATCTGTTCGACTGAAAGGGGCTTGAGTTCGAGGGTCTCCGAATAGCGCTCCGTCAGATTTTGTAGACGGGAAGGCTGTGTGAGCACGCTCCAGTCAGTCTTCAGGACCTCAATAGTCTCGCGCTCCACGCGAATTTCCTGCTGCAGCCGACGGACATCTGCCGCCGCTTCTTCCGCGCGCCGCTTGGTTTCAAACGTGTAGGTGGCACCGGCGACCATGAGCGCGACCAAAACGAGATTGAAGAGACGTCTCATGAACTTCTTCCTTCCCTGAGACCGGCACCGTTGTTTGGCATGGCGGGAACACCGAGCGCCTTCATGTCGAGTGCGCGCGCGGGTGCGTTAAGACGGATGCCAGCGCGTAGTTTCGCCGAGCGGGCACGCGGATTTTGCTCCGCTTCCAGCTTGGAGGCGGACAAAGCCGCTCGTGTTGCTTCGCGAAATGTTGGCGCGGCGACATCCACGACTGGCATGTGACGCGAACCACCCCCCGACGTTTTCGAGCGGTCCCGCAAAAAGCGCTTCACGATGCGGTCTTCGAGAGAATGGAAGGACACAACGACAAGCCGACCACCGGGCTTTAAGATGGCCTCGGCGGCAACCAAGGCTCGCCCTAGTTCTTCAAGCTCGCGATTGACGAAAATACGCAACGCCTGAAACGTGCGCGTCGCGGGGTGAATTTTGTCGCCGGGCCGACGTCCAACAGCATCTTCGACAAGTCCGGCCAGCACGCCTGTCGTTTCAATCGGGGCGGCATCGCGCGCTGTCACAATCGCGTGGGCGACGTAGCCGGCCTTTTTCTCCTCACCGAGAACGGAGATGATCCGCTTCAGATCGGCCTTGGTGAAGGTGTTGACGACATCGGCCGCACTGGGCCCCGCCATCTCCATGCGCATATCGAGCGGGCCATCATAACGGAAAGAAAACCCGCGCTCCGCTTGATCGAGTTGCATCGACGAAACCCCGATATCGAGCACAACGCCGTCCACCTGATCAAAACCGCAAGACCGCGCGTGATCATCGAGAGCGCCAAACCGTCCTTCAACAAGAAAAAAGCGCGCGCCCATCGCGTCTTTCAGGCTTTGACCGCCAGCAATCGCGGTGGGGTCACGATCAATCGCCACGACCTGGCCACCAGCCTCAAGAAGCGCGCGACTGTAGCCGCCATGCCCGAACGTTCCGTCAACATAAACAACGCCACTGATCGAGCCATTGTCATCGGCCAGATGTTCGAGCACCTCGTCGAGCATGACGGGAATATGCGGCGCACCAAAACTCACGAGGTTCGCTCCGCCCGTTTGTCGCGAATGCGTACGCGCACCTCTTCCATGTAATTCTTGAATGGCTCCGGCGCCCACAAGTGAAACGATGTGCCCTGCCCGGCAAAAAGCACCTCGTCGGCAACGCCGGTGTGCTCGCGGATTGCATCTGTCAGGACGATGCGACCGTCGCCATCGATCTTGAGAAAATCACTGCCGGAATAAAAATGCGCAGCCCAGTCGTCATATTCGCGCGAAAACGGATCGAAGTCGTTCATACGCGCCTCAAGCTGTTCGAGCAGCTTTTGACCGCCCGACATCACCGATTGCGTTTCCAACGACAGCTGCGTGTAAATCTGCTCATCCCCCGAGCGTTGCAAAATGGCACGAAAGGACGGTGGAACAGACACCCTGCCTTTCGCATCTACCTTCTTCGTGTAGTTGGAGACAAACCGCTCCATACCGAACGCACACACCTTTTACGCAACAACACATTGGCCACTTCGACCATTAGCGGGGAAGGCCGCCCCGCATGCGGCACCTCACCAAGAGCACATGCTGTCTTCCCCGCCCCCCAAGCCCGCGTTCTAAGTCGCATGCCCTTTAAATGGGATAATTTGGGATATCATGGAATTATCTGGTCGTCAACGGGACAGACATCACAATCCACGGTCTGAAACGGCGGTTTTCCGACAGTCAGGCGGACGCAACGCACGACAGTGCGATCCAGCCAAAATGGCCCGATGACGTTTATTTTGACTTAAGGGAAAGGTGTCAGTCGGCCTTTAAGCCGGGTTCTGTATGGCCCGCATCCTTGGAGATACGAGCGCGGCAACCATTCATCTTGGCGCACCGTTGCCGGGGCGCTCATGCAACCCACCCGGACAACTGGACTGGAAACGGCCCTGCGGCTCTTTTATGGGGCACAAACCCCGAACCGCGCGTCATCCCTATTCGGTCTTGCTCCCGGCGGGGTTTACCGTGCCACCTCCATTGCTGGACGCGCGGTGGGCTCTTACCCCACCCTTTCACCCTTACCGAACCATCAGGCCCGGCGGTTTGCTTTCTGCTGCACTTTCCCTGGGGTCGCCCCCGCCGGACGTTATCCGGCGCCGTGTCTCCATGGAGCCCGGACTTTCCTCCCGCGCGGCTTTTCAACCCTTGCGCGAGCGATTGCCCGGCCGACTGACGGGTTTGATGTGCGGGAATTTCAAAGCGGGGTCAAGAAAGAACGATGCAATGATGAGGACATCAGCAGACATTCAGCCTTGTCAGGTTGCGGTAAGCAAGTGCCGCTAAACAAGTCACGCTGCCGGAGATTTGCATGATGTCGTCACTAATTTCATTGCCCGCAGAGATGAAAGCTGAAGCAACAGCGCCGCTGCACATCAAGACGCCTGACTTGAAACCGGATTCTGATCAAAAGGTCGATGAGCCAGGATTGTTCACTGATAAGTTATGGCTGAAAGACAGCGACATTAGTCTCAATGACCAAGGCTCTACGCTTCAAGCGGGAGGCGGTAGCGTTGAAACTAAGGAAGAATTTCTAACGGTTGCAAGATCGGCCCTCACATCGGCGACCAACTTTCTGAACTATGAGTTGAACGCTCTGACGACAAACCCTGGCATCAGAGCCTCACTCGTGGACGCGGTGAATCTCATCACAAATGATCTCCTCGCAATCGTATTGGCATCGCCCGATCCTGCGGCAAGGAACAACGCGACGATTGCAGCAATTCGCGAAAGCCGAGACGAGCTTGTCGAACAATTGAGCACTGGTCAGGTTGATGTAACAGCACTTTCTAACAATGCGTTCGGCCTCTTAAACACGGCCCTTGAGGATGATGCATCGCCGGGAGCCAAGGGCTTCTGGCTGGCAGTTGAGAGCGCACTGCCCACAGATCAGAAAAATTTCGCTGCTAATTACTATGAAGGCCTGACCGAAAGACTGAGCGCAACGGTCGATCTCGCAGAATATGTCGAGGAGATCGAAAATTCCGATGAAACAGGGACACAGTATAGCACCCTCGACATAACCAACCTTGAAATGATCATCGCGCCGTCGATTGACCGATATCTGACGCTGCCAAACAAATCGGTCGACTAAGTAAGACGTCATCATTCACAAAACCAAACAGAGAGCATTTCATGTCGTCAGCTGTTTCCTCTATTAAAGCGCCGGAAATGGACGTATCTAGCCCGCCGCAAACAACACTAACCGAAGCGGGAGGTTCGGCAGTACCACCATCAGAATCTCAAGAGCCAAGTGCCCTCTTCAGTCAATCAGCGCTCGATCCAAATCCAAACCCGGGCGCAGTCCAGGGCAATCCCACCATCTCCCAGGGCGAGATCGCCCAAATAGGCCCCAGTCGTGATCTAAAAATACTCCAGTTCGCTCGGCGCTTCGTCGACCAGAGCTACAGCGCAGCCGAAAATGACGTAAATCGTTCACTGGTACAGAGCGGCAGCTTGACGCGGCAGGTTAAGGCCGAGGCGTTTCAGATTTTGAATGAAATCAGGGAAACAGAACCAGATGACCCGCGCTTTAAGGCAGATCGAATCTCCGCTGGAATAGGTCTTGAGACTCAGCTCAACGCACGGGACATAAGCTTCACGGACCTCAATAGGCTGGGAAAGGACATATTATCAGAGGCAATCCGACGGACAGGCGAAAAACTGGAATCGGGAGAAGTTAAACTTCCAGCAGACGAGATACCGCTAGGTCAACAAGAACCCCTTGGAGCATTTTTTGAAAGACTGGGAAGTGGGATCACAGTCGTTCATCAGATTGGTGATGAAATCGCTGCTGAAAATCCCAGTGGCGGCGTGGATATCAACGAGCTCATCCGGCTCTTAAACAAAGCATCCAGCACGTTCGACGAAGACGCACCGCAGATCCCGGTGCCGGACTCAGCATACGAGACCTAGGGTTCAGACCCATAGATGAGGTCGCCGCCAACTGCTTGGCAGATAGTGGAGAGAACACTCAAATATTGTCGGGAAACACCATGCTGAGGCCACACCCTACTCCACCGCCTGTGTCGGTGCGGGCATGGTCGCCTGCTGTTGGCCCTCGGCGGCTTGCGCAACGATACGGAATGCGCGGGAGTTTTTCAAATCGCGCCAGAAGGAAATCTTCGAATATCGCTCGAACAAGTCGGGTGGCAAGATCGTCTGGCGCGGCCGCGGCTTGACCGCTTTGTGGACGCGGTGGAGTCCATCGAGACCCAACTGTGAATCGAACTGCGGCGCATCATAGTCGACATTGGAAAAGTCGTGCTCGAAGGGGTCTTCGCCCAAAAACTCATAAATGAGCTTGAAAACCTCGTTCGGACGCTGGGTCAACAAATCGTAATCAACGATTACGACACGGTCGGCAAACTCCGAATAACAGGCTTCCCGCAACGCGTGCCACGGATATCCAACCAGCCGGTTGGCATGGGCGAGCGCCTCAACACGGGTATAAACCGTCGACCGCTCACCTGGCGTGTTGAAGAGCCGCGTATGCTCAAACGCATTCTGACGGAACTGGCGTTCCATGGAGTCCATGATCCAGGAGACATCCCGCACCAGACAAATCACCTTCGCGTCCGGAAAGAGCCGCATCAGGGCCGGCAATTGCGCGGTCCACGCCCTGTTGGTGTCAAAAATGACGGACTGCTCGTACTCGGCGTAATAGCTTTCAAACAAGCCCTTTAAAAGCCGCTCCTTCTGCGCCTCCGTCACCATGGAAGCCATCTCAGAACCGGCTGACACCTGAGCGATCAGATTATCAAAAAGCCCGGCAATCGGGCTCGACATGCCCGCGTGAAACCTCGGGTTCTGGCGCAAAATACCAGCGGTCAACGTTGATCCCGAACGGGGAAGCCCGGAGATAAAATGAAAACATCGGTTGTCTTTCAAAGACATGGCTCCCTTCATCAGCACTGCGTGCGGGAGCGATAACACACAACCGTCTTAAGGTCACCGCAGAGGGCGCACGTTATCCGATGACACTTTCGAGAAGGTGTTAAAGCGCGGCCAGATATTCCTTGACCTTGCCGCAGTACCGCGCATTCGACGGAGAATACCGTTTGGCATAAAGCCCGCTTTGATACCGCATAACCGTATGGCAAACGTCGCCATCACCGCGCTTATAAGCCATGGCGAGATATCGCATGCCCCACCGTAGGTTCACCTCAGGCTTGTGAAGGTCATCAATCGGACCGCGATACCCAATGCCACGGGCCGTTTTCGGGGCAATCTGCATGAGACCGACCTCCCCGCGCGCACCGATGATATCGGGCTGATAATCACTCTCCATTTTCACGACCGCATGGGCGAGCTTGACCGGGATACCGTGCTCAACAGCATATTTGGAAATCAGCGAATGATACGGAAGTGCTGAGAGCGACGGGTCGGCGCGAGAATAGTCCGCAAGTCCGAAAACAATGCCGATAGCGAGTGAAACCGCCGCCCAAAATCCGTCCCGCATAATGCCCGCGTCGTAGTCTTATCGTGTTGCCCGCAGGCAGAAATAGTGGGCGATTGTGACTGAAAAACGGTTTCTTCAAGCCAATCCCAAGGCTGTGCGATCACATTTGACCTTTAAGGGCGGAAAGGAGTTTGTGCAGCGTTGAAATCGTCGATGCATCGGCAACACCATCGACGGTCTCAGGCCGGAAATGGCGCTGGAACGCCCGCACAACATGCTCCGTTTGCTCGGAAAAAACACCGTCGATGGCAAGCCCATAGCCATAAAGGGCGAACATGGACTGAAGCGCTTCGACGGGCTCGCCCATATCACCGCGCTGGAAGAAGCGGCCATCATTCAGGGGCTCAGGCACAACATAATGACCGATCCCGGATTTGTGCAGCAGATCCCAGGGAAACTTCTCGCCAGGATCCTGTTTGCGGGCGGGCGCAACATCTGAATGCGCAAGCACCCGTTCCGCCGGGATCCGATTGCGTGCACAAATATCGGCAGAAAGAGCGATGACAGCCTCGATTTGCGCAGCTGGAAACGCACAATAGCCATGCTCATGGCCCGGATTGGCAATCTCGATACCGATGGAACGCGAATTGATGTCGCGCTCGCCTTTCCAGCTCGATAGTCCGGCGTGCCACGCGCGACTTCGTTCTGGAACAGACTGCACGATGCGACCGTCCTCGAAGACGAAATAATGGCAG
>JBCBTO010000070.1:0-8414 GCA_039818625.1 Pseudomonadota bacterium | reverse complement strand
CCCCAAGATCGGCGAGCCGCACACCATCCTCATCGCGCCGGAGGAGCTTCAAGGCGGCCGCAGCATCAATCAGCCGCGTGGTCTGATCTTCATCAAGACCAATCCGTGCGGACAAGGCGCGCAGACTGATCGCGCCGCGTTTCAAATGCTCGAACACCCCGAGTGACACACAGCTGAAAAGCACTTGCGAATAGACAAACCCTGCGGTGAGATCGAAGAGCTCCTTTTGCCGCTTGCGAACCAAAGGACGCGTCAGCCAGAACCGCATGGCCCAGGCCTGAAACTGGGGATCCATCACTTTTTGATTGCGCCAATCGGCAAAACGCGCAATCAGGCGGCGAAGGGGTGACCCTCCGCTGAGTGGTTCAAAGTCTCGTTGCGATATTTCCGCCATACTGCACCGGTCCAGCAACTAGGCCGCGGACTGAACACCCTGCTTCGGCGTCAACCGATCGGCTTCACTCAGGATCAGCCTTTGCAGCGCTTCTTCGCCAGGGCAGGACGGAATTGCATCAATCGCCTCGCCAATAAGATCCTGCAAGCGGCCAAGCGTCCCCTCAACGCCCAGTTCTTCCACGGCATTGGGGCGGTCGTGCAACGCATCCTGCTTGGCGGGCTTGCCGAGCTCGCGCTCCGTCATCACAGCATCGCGCAAGTCGTCCGCGAGCTGATAGGCGGAGCCCAGATGTTCTCCGACCGCGCGCCACGGAAAGGAATCCGCACCGGCAGACAAGGCACCCGCCATCGCAGCACCGACGAACAAAGCGCCCGTCTTCGCGCGATGATAGGCTTCAATCTGGATACTCTCTTCACTCTCCCAAGCCTGTCCTGCCGAAATACCCTCCGGCATGCCCACGGCCCGGGCAACGGTTGCAATCAGGGGCCCGACACGCTCTGGCGCCCACGCAGCTTCCCGGGCGATGGTATCGAAGGCTGCCACTATCAGCGCATCGCCAACGAGAAGCGCCAGAGGCTCCCCATAAACCGAATGGACCGAAGCCTTGCCGCGTCGTGTCGAGGCATCATCAAAGCAAGGCAGGTCGTCATGAACTAAAGACGCACAATGCAGCATTTCGATGGCAACAGCGGCCGCATTCGACATATGCGGCTGGTCATCCCCACAAGCGGCGGCAACGGCAAGGCACAAGCGGGGTCGAACCCGCGCACCACCCGGAAACAGCGTGTAATGAACGGCGTCGCAAAGTTTCGGCGGGGCGGGCTTGCGGGTTGCAAAGCGCACCGCACGCTCCATCGCTTTATCGATCCGCTGGCCCACATCGCTCATGCCTTTTCCTCCCAAAGCGGGACCATGTCACACCGTGTGAAGGCCCCAAGGTGAAGATCCAAGCATCCGCTTCGATCAGTCACATAGTACTTGTGTCTATTTTATTTGACATAATACTACGTCAATATGAATTGTCGATAGCCTTGTTTTGGAAGCATGTAAGTCTGCGAAACAGGAAACCGCGAAAGGGCGCGCAATGCGTGAAGTAGACGTCATCATCATAGGAGCCGGCATGGGAGGGCTCGCATCAGCGATCTCACTCGCCTCACGCGGCTATGGTGTCTTGGTGGTCGAACGCGCCGCAGCCCCCGGCGGAAAAATGCGCGAGATCATGATTGACGGGCGCGCGATCGATTCTGGCCCGACCGTCTTCACGATGCGGTGGGTGTTTGATGCTCTGCTGGAACGAGCGGGAACGACGCTCGAACAAGAAGTCAACATCAAGCAGGCGCGGGTGCTTGCCCGCCACGTCTGGGATGGCGCACCGGATGAAATCCTCGATCTTCACGCGGACATCAATGAAGCTGCGGACACAATCGGGCGGTTCGCCGGGCCACGCGAAGCGGACGGATATCGCGCATTCTGCCGCGAGACCCGCGACATCTTCAACACGCTCAAAGATCCATTCATGGCGGCCCAAAGACCAAGTCTCTTCAACCTGCCATTGCGCACGGGGCTTAGCGGCGTGGTGAACCTTGCGCGCACAAAGCCACTTGAGAAGATGTGGTCAGCGCTTGGCAAACACTTCCAGGACCCACGCCTGCGCCAGCTCTTTGGCCGCTATGCGACCTACTGCGGCTCGTCACCGTTCGAGGCTGCGGCAACGCTGATGCTCGTCGCGCATGTGGAACAAGACGGCGTATGGCTCGTCAAGGGCGGCATGCACAATCTGGCGAAGGCTCTCGAACGCGTGGCCCAAAGGCTTGACGCCAAGTTCATGTATGACAGCTGCGTGTCAAAGATTCTTGTCGAGGGCGGGGCCGTTGCGGGCGTGCGCCTTGCGGACGGCCAGACGATCAAATCCAAAATCGTGATCTCGAACGCGGACGTTGCGGCTGTTGCGAGTGGTCTTTTCGGGCCGGATGTTCAAAAGACAGTTCCAGTTATTCCCACAGAAGCCCGCTCGCTTTCAGCCATGACATGGTCGATGAACACGAACACCCACGGCTTTCCACTCGCCCGGCACTCGGTCTTCTTCTCGCAGAATTACCAGGCCGAATTCGACGATCTGTTCAAACAACGCAAAGTACCAAACAACCCGACAGTCTATATCTGCGCCCAAGATAGAAATGACGCCGGACTGAGAGCGCAAAACGGCAAAGAACGGCTTCTGGTTCTCATCAACGCTCCGGCAACGGGCGACAAACGCGATTTCAGCGCGCAGGAGATCGGTTTGCTCGAAGACCGCACGTTCAACCTTTTGAGCCGATGCGGACTTTCAGTTGAAAGAACACCAAGTCACAGTCAAGTGACGACACCGGCAGACTTCAACCATTTGTTCCCGGCGAGCGGCGGTGCACTTTACGGGCGCGCATCGCACGGTTTCATGTCGTCATTCCAACGGCCCGGCGCAAGTACGGCAATCCCCGGCCTTTATCTTGCAAGTGGCAGCGCCCATCCGGGACCCGGCATTCCCATGGCGTCCCTGTCGGGCATTCTCGCGGCCGAACAAATTGCGGCAAACCACAAGATGGCGCACATCGCGCCACGGGTTGTTGCAAGCGAACACATGGAGGCGGCGCAATGAGCGAGGCGCAGCTTAGGGACACAGAAGCTCAAACGCGCGAGCCGCGTTTCGACATCACCGTTCCGCCGACCGGCTACCACTGGTGGTATGTGGACGCCATCTCCGATGACGGCGCTTATGGCGTCTCCATCATCGCATTCATCGGCAGCGTATTCTCACCTTACTACGCATGGGCGGGGCGCCAAAATCCTGAAGATCACGTCTGCATCAACGTTGCGGTTTACGGCAAAAGCGTAAAACGCTGGACCATGACGGAGCGGGGAAAGCGCTTCCTGTCCCGTGGCACGGACCATCTTTCAATTGGGCCAAGTGCCGTCACATGGGATGGATCAGCGATCACGATCCGCTTTGATGAAGTCGGAATGCCGCTGCCCTTACGCGCCAAAGGCACAGTCCGCCTAACGCCGAAATGGCGCAATGACGAAAGCTTTCACCTTGACGCAAAAGGACGCCATCACTGGTGGCCGATCGCGCCCGTCTGCGATGCTGAGGTCACGTTGGAAAAACCCGACCTCACATGGCGCGGACACGGATACTTCGACAGCAACTGGGGCGCTGAACCCATCGAAAAAGGCTTCGAGCGATGGGACTGGTCGCGGGCATCCATGCCAAATGACGGAGCGGCTATCCTTTACGACGTCACGCGGCTTAACGGTGAAGACTATTCCCTGGCCTTGAAGTTCGCAGGCGACGGAAGCCTTACGCATTTCACCCCGCCTCCGCGACAGAAGCTGTCAAACACGTTTTATCGCGTCGACCGGTTCACCCAATGCGAAGCCGACTACAAGGCACATGTGGTCGAAACGTTCGAAGACACACATTTTTACCAGCGTGCTCATATTCACTCCAAACTGTGCGGCCATGTCGGACCCGCGATGCATGAAAGCATGGCGCTTTACCGCTTTCGAACCCGTTGGGCGAAGTGGCTCTTGCCATTCAGGATGCCGCGCCTTTCCTGATCAGGCCTCGTCATCACGCTTCGCTTTTTCCTCGCGTTCTCTCTTCAGCTTCTTCAACTCCCAAAGCTGCCAGGCCCCAAAGGCGAGCATCCCGCCGCCAACAAGAACACCCTCAATAAGCAGGCCCATATTGTTCAAGATCGACATGGAGAAAGATCCTCTGTTCGGTTAGAGCGATGAGAGTTCGCCACTCCCCTTTCCCCGGTTCAAAGACCAAAGGGTGTAGTTGAGCGCGAAGGCGAAACTGACCCACAGAAGATAAGGCACAAGAAGCATCGCGGCGAGCGTGTTGATTGGCGCAAAGAGCCAGATGAGGATCGCGATTGAAATCCACAAGAGCGACATTTCAAGAAGCGCCAGACCCGGCCTCCGCATCCCGAAAAACAAAGCCGACCATAAGAAATTCAAGACAAGCTGAAGTCCGTAGACCGTCATGGCTGTCTGGCCTGCGCTCGACCCTCCAGCGTCTCGCCAGACGAGCCAGCCAGAAATTGCAATCAAGACGAAAAGCACTATCCAGACCGGCGCGAACACATAGTTCGGAGGACGCCATGCGGGATGGCGCAGCGTCTCATACCATCGACCGGGACGAAAAATGCCACCACCCGTTGCGGTGAGAAAACACAGGCCAAAGAAAACAAGAAGGGCAGCATCCATGCCTCAACCTCATACGTTTTGGGCGGACGGCAGAAACGACAGCTACATCTCTCCGGGCCGGACCCGCTTGCCATAAGGGACGCGATCACGCTCTTCCAAAGACCCAAGCAGCAGCGCGAGTTGGCCCATCCGCCGGTCGAGTGTGCCGAGAACCGGTGTCATACGCTCACTCGCCTCCGCCGTCGCATCGACCAGAAACTGCGTTTCGGGCAACGGTGGGCGCATGTCGCAGATCGCAAGCCATGTCGGCTCCATGAGCGCGCGCAGGCAAAGCCGCAATTTGCATCGCCGGGTGGTAACGGCGCGTTGCGTAACGGAATCGTATCCATTGCGCGCAACTTCCCGGCCGATTTCGCGATAAACAAGGCCCGCAGCGCGGATCGCCGACCGGCAATTCACCGGCAAGTCCCGAAGCCCCGTGAAGCCGCGGTGGTAAAGAACATCCGCTTCGCCAAGAAGACGTTTGACGACGCTCCCAAGGGCGGGTGTAAACGCTGGGTTCTCAATCAAGACGTCTACATCAACCCCGGCATCGCGCAGCCACGCACGCGGCAAATAAATCCGACCCTGCCGCGCATCTTCGCCCACATCGCGCGCGATATTCGTGAGCTGCATTGCAACACCGAGGTCCGATGCACGCGCCAGAACATGCGGCTCTCGCCGCCCCATGATGATCGTCATCATCACGCCGACGGTGGCCGCAACCCGTGTCGCATAGGCAATGAGATCATCGATGTCTTCGTAAATACGACCCGCGATATCCCACTCATACCCTTCGATCAGCGCCTCCGGCACAGCCCTTGGAATGTCATATTGATGGACAACGGCTGCAAAACCCCGGTCGGCAACGTGGTTCGCCGGCCGGCCCGCATAAGCAAGATCAAGCCGGCACCTGAGATCGGTAATCGCGGCATGCCGGTCCTCACCCTCGTCCACCATGTCGTCGGACAGGCGGCAAAACGAATAAAGCGCCATCGCCGAGGCGCGCACCTTTTTCGGCAGGAGAATCGATGCCGCATGAAACGACTTGGAACCCTCGCGGATGATCGCACGACAGGCTGCAATATCCGCCTCGCTCAGCGTTTGAGGATCACGATGCTGCATGCCGGGTCGCCACTCAAACCCGAACCGAGACGGCATCGGGAATCATGTCGGCGACGATCTTAGCTGATGTTACAACGCCGGGAAGTCCGGCGCCGGGATGCGTGCCCGCACCCACCATGTAAAGATCGCGCACCTCTTCGCTCTTGTTATGAGGGCGGAACCATGCGCTCTGCGTGATCCGCGGCTCCATGCCAAACGCAGCCCCGTGATACGACAACAGCCGGTCCTGGAAATCGACCGGCGTAATGATTTTCGACGTCACGATCTCTTTGGAAAGTCCGGGCAGGATCGTCGCCTCAAGCCGCTCTTCAATCGCCTTGCGATAGCGCTCGCCTTCCTTTGCCCAATCCGTCCCGCTTCCAAGATGCGGCACCGGCGAGAGCGCGTAAAACGCATCGCAGCCATCCGGCGCCAGAGACGGGTCAGTCGCGGTCGGACGGTGGATGTAAAGACTGAAATCCTCCGCGAGAATTTTGCGGTCGAAAATATCCTTCAACAGCTCTTCATAACGCGGGCCGAGCACCAGCGAATGGTGTTCCACATCGTCATAACGCCGTTTGGTTCCGAAATACCAAACGAACAGGCTCATGGAATAATGTTGGTTGTCGATCTTCCGCTCCGACCAGCGCTGTATGTGCTGTTTGGGAAGAAGTTTGCCATAGGTCCATGCGGGATCCGCGTTCGAGACAACAATGTCGGCGGGCATGATCTGGCCGGATTTCAGCCGCACACCACGGGCTGCGCCATCGTCGACGAGAATTTCTTCAACCTCTTCATTAAGACGAAGGGAGCCGCCCTGCTCCTCCATCAGATCCACCATCGCCTGAACAAGCGCGCCGGTGCCGCCCATGGTAAAATGAACGCCCCATTGGCGCTCCAGATAAGCAATCAGGCAGTAAACCGATGTCACGCGGAGAGGGTTGCCACCGATGAAAAGCGGATGAAACGACAGCGCAATGCGCACATGCGGGTCTTTGATATGGCACTTGGCATGTTGAAACACCGAGCGATCCGCACGCAGATACCCAAGCCGCGGCAAGGCGGCGAGCATCGTCGAAACCTTCGAGAAAGGAATGAGGCCAAGCCCCTCAAATCCGACGTAGTAGCAGGCTTCACTGTCTTTCAGATAACGCTCATATCCCGGCAAATCATCCGGGTTAAACTTGGCGATCTCCGCTCGCATCTGCTCAGGATCATCGCTGACCGTAAAGGTGCGACCGTCGTCAAAATGGATCTTGTAAAACGGGTCCATTTTACGAAGATCAACGTAATCCTCAAATCGTTTGCCACACAACTCCCAAAGCTCTTGGAATACGAACGGCGCGGTGACGATGGTCGGACCAGCGTCGAATGTGAAACCATCCTGGCGGAAGACCGAAGCCCGCCCGCCCGCCTGTTCCAGCCGCTCGACGACCGTGACGCGATAGCCTTTCGCGCCGAGCCGAATGGCGGCGGCCAAACCGCCGAAGCCAGACCCGATCACAATGGCATGAGGTTTTCGCCCACCCGCAGGATAAGGCATGAGGTCAGAAGGTCTGGATGCATATGTCATCATAATTTGACAGTATTTACTGTCTAGATAAATATATCAAGACATCAATCGTGCCAGTGCGCAGCTTAAAACGCGTTTTTCTCAGCGAACGCAACGATATGATCAGCGACGATTTGCGGGTCTTCCTCATGCACCAAATGGCCGAAACCGGCGAGCTTCACCATTTCCGCATGTTTGATGCGCGACTGCGTAACATAGGCGTTGGCGGGCGCGATCGTCTCGTCCTCGCTCCCGATGATTTGCAGAAAAGGCACCTTGATGTCCGGCATCGCTTCGACGAGCGGCTCCAGATTCCAGTTCGCCATCCAGGCGAGCGTGGCGCGCACATGTGCAGGATTTTTAAAAAGCCGCTGGTAAAGCGACAAACCTTCGTCATCAAGCTTGGAGCCGGTGCCTTCTAAAAGACGCTCGACGCGATGGCGACCGCCCGCCCCCATGGCAAAGACATGGGGCACGACGGGATTCAAGAACAACACTTTGGCAAGCATCGGAAAAATTGCCGAAGCCGCGCCCGGAAACGGATATAGCGCGCCGTTGATGCTGACGACCGCATGGGGCGTAACTGCTCCGTTAAGGGCAAGCTGAAGCGCAATGGCCGCGCCCGCAGAGTGTCCGACGACGAGGGAACCTTCGAGGTTCAGCGCCTGAAACAAAGCCTCAACCTTCTTCGCCATTTTAGGAAGCGTCGGACTTTCTCCCGAAAGACTGTCGGTGAAGCCTTGACCGGGAAGATCGAACGCCAACACCCGGTAGCGCTCTGACAAAATTGGAAAAATCGCCCGCCAGGAATGGGTGCTCGCGCCGGTACCATGGATGAGCACAACCGTTTTCTTCGCATCCACGCCTTCCGGGGACCGCTCCTGAACATGCCACGTCAATCCTGCCGCATCGACAAAACGTGAGCTCTCCCGATGCGGCCAGTCTCGTCCATCGCGATCAAAATTCAGTTTTTCCGGCGCAAAAAACATCGGATTAATCCAAGGGTTGGGCCAAGCATCAGGAGCCAGATAGGTATTTGGAGCCCAGGGATTGGGAAACAAGGACTTCTCCTATTGCACCGCTTTCACAGCATTTGAAAGCGTATACGCATCAGCATTGGGCAAGGGGATG
>JBCBTO010000069.1:0-8452 GCA_039818625.1 Pseudomonadota bacterium | reverse complement strand
ACGACCGGCAGCAAGATCAGCGTTGTGCTCGTCAAAGCCCTGATACGTTTTGATCTGGTCCGCCGATGCTTTGAAATACTCATCCGCATAATTGGCATGGGTGGTCGACACCTGCACGCCGACGATCTTACCCTCGAGGCTCGCGGGATCGGCGCTGATTGAAGAGGACTTCGGCGCGATCAGAACGGCTGGTGTGTTGTAATACTTATCTGAGAAATCGATGGTCTTAAGACGCTCTTCCGTGATCGACATGGAGCCAACGATGGCGTCAATTTTCTTTGCGAGGAGTGCGGGAATGATGCCGTCCCACGCAATCGGCGTCCAAACGCACTCTTCCTTCATGGCCGCACACAACGCCTCGCCGATTTCGATCTCAAAGCCGGTCTGCTTGCCGCTCGCGTCCTTCTCTGCAAACGGCGGATAAGGCGCGGAATCAAGCCCGAGGCGCAGTTCTGCGGACGCAACGCCCACCGTCATGGCAAGCGCCACGGCAGCGGTCGACAAGGTCGCAATCAAGTTTTTCATGTGGTTTCTCCCTACTTGGTCATTGGTTGATGGTTTTAACGAAAGCGCGGCAACGCTCGCTTTTCGCATTGGCAAAAATTTGTTCTGGCGGGCCTTCTTCTTCAACGAGACCCTGATGCAGGAACATGACTTTGGAGGATACATCGCGCGCGAAACTCATTTCATGCGTGACGAGGATCATCGTACGGCCCTCTTCCGCGATGCCTTGGATAACGCGCAGCACCTCGCCCACGAGTTCAGGATCAAGCGCAGAGGTCGGCTCGTCGAACAGCATGATCTGCGGCTCCATCGCAAGTGCGCGGGCAATGGCAGCGCGTTGTTGCTGACCGCCGGACAGGAACGCCGGATACTGGTCCCGCTTCTCCCACATGCCGACGCGGTTGAGCATATGTTCGCCGCGTTCGTGCGCCTCCGCCTTCGATTGACCGAGCACGTGGATTGGGGCCTCAATGACATTTTCAAGAACCGTGCGATGAGCCCACAAATTGAAGCTTTGGAAGACCATGCCAAGGCCGGTGCGTAACCTTTGAACCTGCTTCTTATCGGCGGGTTCCATGACACCGTTTGATGGAGGCTTGAAAGCAACCGTCTCGCCGGCTATTGCGAGCGAGCCAGCGGATGGCAATTCCAAAAGATTGATGCAGCGCAGGAACGTGCTCTTGCCAGACCCGCTCGCCCCGATGATGGAAATGACGTCACCTTGCTTGGCTGTCAGGCTGACGCCTCTCAGAACCTCGATAGAGCCGTAGCTTTTGTGGAGGTCAGTGACCGACACGGCGACCGCGTTCGAGCTGCTATGATGCGCTTGCCCCCCGACTGAAGCGTCCAAACGCCGTCTCCCACTCATTTGCTCCAGTCTGTATTTTCACCAGCATTTGTAAGTCGGCACAAGATTAAAGTCAGCAAAAACAGCGGCAATACGGGCGAAAGTGCGATCAGTTGCCCATTTTTGCGTCGATGATGAGGGTCTTTCTTTGGGCGATGGCATCACAAGTGTGGTGCCTTATGGCATCGAGCGTGTGAACTGATATCGCATCAAGGCCATAGGCGTTTGCAATCTGGACAAAATCCGGGGCTGCAAGATCAACGCCTTCCGGCTTGATGGCGCGCCCCACCATGAAGTCACGGATTTCTCCATAGCCATCATTGTTCCAGACGAGAACGACGACACCCTTGGCATAGTCATGCAACGCACCCAGCTCTCCGAGCGTGAATTGCACGCCACCATCGCCGATGATGATGAGAACGGGTTTGGCGGGCGCACCGAGCCCCGCGCCGATGCCTGCGGGAAGTGCATAGCCAAGCGTGCCGTAACCCGTTGCAGAGTTGAAATAGTAACCTTTGTCGCCGGGCGAAAAGCCCATATTGGCGGCGTAGATAAGCTGCGTTGAATCCCCAACAATCACGAGATCGGGATTGTCATCACGAAGACCTTCCAAAAGCGCGATATGCTCGCGATAAACGGTCGAAAGCGCCTCGGATGACGCCATGCGAGCTGCACCGAGATCAAGGGGTGAGGGCGCGCCTTCCCCCTCTCCCAACCCCTTCAATAAAGCATCGCACGCGAGAGCCGCATCGGCCTGAAGGGCAAGATCAGCCTTCGCATTGAGAGAAAGTTGCATCGTGTCCGCATCAACGCGGATGAGCGACTTAAAGGCAAGCGGTCCGCTATCGCCATACATGTCATAGTCGGTTGGCCCGAGTTCGGTCCCAATCGCGAGAACACAATCGGCCTCGCTGATCAGCGTGCGAACGGGCGCAAGGCTCGGGCTCGCGCTCAAGACCAGCGGATGGCCTGCGGGAAAAGATGATCGCGCATTGATGGTCGTGACAATCGCCGCGTTGAGGCGCTCGGCAAGCGCCAAAATCTGGGACGCCGCCCTTCGCGCACCACCTCCTGCCAAAATCAGAGGACGGGCGGCAGCACGAAGAAGGTCGACGGCCCGCTCGATACCATCAGGCGACGGTTGAAGCTTGGCAGCGTGCTTTGGCGCGATGTCGGAAATGAGCGCAGAACAGTCCGCTTTCATGACCGCGAGCGGCACCTCAATGTGAACCGGGCCAGGGCGCGCGGTCTCAAAAATCCGGTAAGCCTCCGCAATGGCGTCGTCCAGATCATCCGGCGTCCCAATCGTCCGCGACGAGACGGCAACGGTTTGCGCAAACGTGCTTTGATCGGGCATCTCATGAAGGTCGCCGCGCGTTGCCCGGTCTGGATCATTCACAGCCGAAAGCACGAGCATGGGTATCGAATCTGCCCGTGCCTGAAGCATGGCGGTTGCAATATTCGAAAGCCCCGGCCCGGTGATCACAAGGCACACACCGGGCTTGCCCGTCACGCGCGCATATCCGTCCGCCATGAACCCGGCTCCCTGCTCATGACGCGGAGTGATGTGCCGAATTGTGGATGTCTCCAACCCTCGGTAAAGTTCCACCGTATGCACGCCCGGAATGCCGAACACATATTCAACGTCATAAGCTTCAAGAAGCCTGATCAGATATTCGCCGGTCGATACAAAACTCATCACGCGATCTCCGCGACAAAATCGGCTATTCGCCCGCACGCGTGAGAAAGCTCATCCTCCCTGCGGGCAAATGAAAGGCGGATAAATCCCGCCGCATTCGCGCCGAACGCGCCACCATCGAGCGTTGAGACTTTCTTGGCATCGTAAAGGTCACGGGAAAACTCAAGCGCCGTGCGGCCCGTCCCGCGCACATCGACGAGCACGAACATGCCCGCGTCAGGCACGACGACATCAAGGCCAGGCACATCATTGAGCGCAGCGGCGACGAGGTCGCGCCGGGCACGGTACATGTCGCGCATGTGAGACACGGCATCATCGACGGTGTTGAGCGCAAGCGTCGCCGCTTCCTGGATGAACCCCGGAAGCCCGTAGAGCATGCAAAGCGCGAGATTGTCGACGTGATCTGCGAATTCAGTTGGCCCGGCCACCCAACCGACCCGCCAACCCGTCATCGCGTGGGATTTCGAAAGCCCGGAGACCGTAACTGTCCGCTCCGCCATGTCGGGCAGACCGGCGATGGCGACATGCGGCTTGTCGAACGTGAGCGGTCCATAGACCTCATCGGACAAGACCCAAAGATCATGGTCGCGGGCGATATCGGCAATCGCTTCAACTTGGTCGCGCGTGAAGACAACCCCCGTCGGATTGTTCGGATTGGAAAAGGCGATTGCTTTGGTCTTCGATGTCACCGCCGCCGCGATACGAGAAGCCATCGGCCGAAACCCGGTTTCTTCATCACAAGGAACCCGGACGATCTTCGCGCCGGAAACCTGCAAAAACGCCTCATAGGTGACATACATCGGATCGAGGACAATCACTTCATCGCCAGCGGAAAACAGACACAGTGACGAGGCAAAAAGCGCATTCTGCGTGCCGGCCAGACAAGTGATGTTGTCAGGCCCGTAACTCGGCCCACCGAGCCGGTTCATCTGATCGGCAATCGCCCGACGCAAGGGCTCCCGCCCGCGCACCTCAGCGTAGTGCGTATCGCCTGCGCGCAATGCCTGGACGGCCCGCTCAACAATGGGTGTTGGCGTATCAAAATCCGGGTCGCCCACGCTGAGAACGAGCACGTCTGGATCGGTCTTCGAGGCCTGAACGGCCTTGGAATGAATATCCCAGGCCGCAGCCCCCGCGCCTGCGATCCAATTCACCCGCTCGGAATACTGCGGCACCTAACGCCCTTTCCAGACGGGGTCGCGCTTCTCGGCAAACGCCCGCGCACCCTCGAGATTGTCCTCAGAGCCATAAAGAACATCGACGGTTTTGAGCTGTCGTTTCGTGATCCGGTTCATGACATCCTGGAATTTAGAATCTTCCGCATCGCGCACAATCTCCTTGATCGCGGCGTAAACAAGCGGTGGCCCGCTCGCGATCAACCGAGCCAAGTCCCACGCTTTATCATGAAGCGCATCGATCGGATGGATTTGGTTCACGAAACCCCAGCGATGTGCTTCTTCGGCATCGAGCCAACGCCCGGTGAGCAACATCTCCATCGCTATGTGATAAGGAACGCGTTTCGGCAGTTTGACGGAAGCAGCATCGGCGACCGTGCCGGACTGAATTTCAGGTAATGCGAAACTCGCGCTGTCAGATGCGAGAATAATGTCTGCGGAAAGCGCAAGCTCCAACCCGCCGCCGCAACAAATGCCATTAACGGCAACAATCACCGGCTTGTTGAGATCGCGCAATTCCTGCAATCCGCCGAACCCTCCGACACCGTAGTCGCCGTCAACCGCATCGCCATCGGCGGCGGCCTTCAAGTCCCACCCGGGGCAAAAGAACTTCTCCCCCTCGGCCCGAAGAAATGCAACGCGCAACGTGTCATCATCGCGAAACCGGGCAAAAACGTCTCCCATAATCCGGCTCGTTGCCAGATCAATGGCGTTCGCCTTCGGGCGGTCGAGCGTCACTTCCAGGATCGCGCCGTCGATACGACAACGAATGGGGCCGGTTTCAGGGTAAGAACTCATCAATTCCTCACAATCAATGCATCGGCAGCAACCGCGTCATCAGCAGTCACGATCAGCGGGTTCACTTCCACCTCGGCGACGCTGCCAACATTCTCCGTGACATAAGACTGAATGGCGTCAATCGCGTCCAGAACTTTTGTGAAATCAGCGCCAGCCTTGCCACGATATCCGTCGAGAAGCGGGAAGACCTTTAGACTTGCCAATGCCTCGCGCACGGCGTCCCGCGATGCCGGAACGAGAAGGGATGCTTTATCATCGAGGATTTCCGTAAGCGTACCGCCAGCACCCAGTGTCAGCACATATCCATGCGCGGGATCATGAACCACGCCGACGAGAAGTTCGACGGCAGCGCCCGCAATCATCTCCTCAACAAGATAACTCTCCGCGTTCATTCGATCAGCCGCCGCACAAACTTCCTCTTCGCTCGAAAGATTGAGAACCACTGCACCCATTTCAGACTTGTGGGCAAATCCTTCACCTTTGAGGACGACGGAAAATCCGATTTCAAGGGCGAGCACAGCAGCTTCGCCGGACGACGCCGCACGCCCACATCGGGGTATGGTAAGTCCATGGCTTTGCAAAGCGTGCTTCGCATCATATTCCTGCAGTTGACGCGTACCGATGGGCAGATCGCTGAGAAGCACCGGTGTCGTGACCGGCGCGTGCCAAGTCTGCGTCTTTCCAAAACACGCCATCGCCTCCTCAATTCCATGGAACGGGGCGATGCCGTCCAAGATCGCGCGCGTTGCAATTTCCTCCGGCATATTCTCAGGCAGCGACGCCACGAGCGCGAACGGCGCCCGAGTCTCAGCTCCAGCAGCGATGATTGCATTGAACGTGACAAGCCAGTCAGCTGAATCACAAACATCGTCGCGTGGAAAATCAAGTATGAGACAGGTCATATCGATCTCTGGACCAGTCATCGTGGCGAAAACGGCCTTGAGCGCATCTAAGTTACGCCAGATGTCGGTGTGGTAATCGAGCGGGTTAGACTTCGTCACAAGCGGCCCAAGATGTTCCGAGAGGCGCTTCGCCTGCATCTCGCTCAGGCTCGGGAAGGAGAGCCCGTGCCCCTCTGCGGCATCCGCCGCAAGGCTCGCTTCTCCGCCGGAACAACTGAGCGATGCAAGGGTTTGAACACGCTTCGGCCCGAAGACATGGGCGTGGGTGAGAAGCGCCAAGAACTCCGGCAAAGTGTCCGCTCTCGCAAATCCAAGCCGTCGCAACAACGCATCCGCCCCGGCATCCGCGCCCGCAAGCGATGCGGTGTGGGAAAGCGTTGCGGCCCTTGCCGCATCGGACCGCCCAACCTTGATCGCAACGACGGGCGTACGCGCCTCATGGGCGGCTTCAGCGAATGCCTCAAAAGCACGGATGTCACCGAACCCTTCAATATGAAATCCGAGCGCGGTGACACGGTCATCGTCAAGCAGCGATCGACCAATATCGGCCATGCCCTGCTGCGCCTGATTGCCCGCTGCAATCATATAGGCAATCGGCAAGCCGCGCTTTTGCATCGTGAGATTCAAAAGAACATTCGACGACTGGCCGATGATCGCAACGCCTCGGCCGACGGGCTTTAACCCATGCACATCGGGCCATAACATCGCACCATCAAGGGCATTGATGAAGCCATAGCAATTGGGGCCGAGGATCGCGACATCCCCCGCAGCTTCGAGAAGCGAGACATCGAGCATCTGCCCGTCCTCGGCCTCGCGAAAACCACTCGCAAAGCAGACAGCACCACACGCCCCTTTAGTGTTGAGGGCACGCACCACATCAATCGTCGCATTCCGATTGACGCCGATGAACGTCGCGTCCGGCGCACCGGGGAGATCATGGACGGACCGAAAGGTGGCAACACCGCTGATCTGATCGCGCTTCGGATGGACCGGCCAGACCGGCCCCTCGAACTTCGCATCAAGGCAGCGCTGAACCACGGCTTCGCACCAGGCACCGCCACCGACGACGGCAATGGATTTCGGGCGCAGGAGGCGGTTCAAAGCATTGGTCGACATCTCAGCCGTCACCCTCGGCCCTGTGCCGAGGGTCTCCCCAGAAAAACCATAAGAGATCCTCGGGACGAGCCCGAGGATGACGATGTCACCAAGGGGAAGCCACGCCTAAGCACCGAGCGGCCTGAGCAAATCGCGGCTGATAATATGCCGCTGGATTTCCGACGTCCCGTCCCAGATGCGTTCCACCCGCGCATCGCGCCAGAACCGCTCCACCGGGAAATCATCCATCAGGCCCATGCCGCCGAAAATCTGAAGCGTCGCATCAGTAACGCGTGCAAGCATTTCAGACGCATAAACCTTCGCACTCGCGATCTCACGGTTTGCGGGCAAGCCCTGATCGAGCCGCCACGCGCTCGCAAGCGTCAGATAATCCGCGGCGTCAATCTCGGTGATCATGTCGGCGATCTGAAAGCTCACGCCCTGGAACTTGCCGATCTGCTGGCCAAACTGCTTGCGGTCTGCGGCGTAGTTCAAAGCGAGATCGAAACACCGCCGCGCCCGCCCGACACACATGGTCGCGACCGTGATCCGCGTTGCGTAAAGCCATTCGTTCATGACGGCAAAGCCGCCATCAACCTCGCCAAGCACCTGCGCATCCGGCAAGCGACAATCATCGAATTCCAGGATCATGTTCTTGTAGCCCCGATGGGAGACGGACTTATAACCATCGCGAATGGTGAAACCCGGCGTGCCGCGATCCACCAGAAACGTCGTGATCCGCTTTTTCGGCCCGCGCGGCGTGTCGTCTTCGCCGGTCGCAACGAATACGATGACGAAGTCCGCGTGTTCGGCTCCGGATATGAAGTGCTTTGTCCCATTCACCACCCAGTCACCGCCATCGCGCCGCGCGAAACATTTCATGCCGCGCACATCGGACCCCGCTTCCGGCTCGGTCATCGCAAGCGCGTCCATCTTGTCACCGCGCACGGCGGGCAGAAGATAGCGCTCGATCTGATCGCCCTTGCACGCCATCAAAATGTTTTGCGGTCGTCCGAAAAAATGCGTCAGCGCCATGGAACCGCGTCCAAGTTCGCGTTCAACCAACGCAAAATCGAGATGGCTGAGACCGGCCCCGCCGACACTTTCAGGAAAATTGCAGGCGTAGAAACCCAGCTCTTTCGTCTTTTCCTTGATCGCTTCGGCAACGCCCGGCGGCACTTCGCCCGTGCGCTCGACATCGTCCTCATGGGGATAAATCTCGTTCTCGACGAAACTCCGCACGGTCGAGACGATCATCTCCTGCTCTTCGGAAAGGCCAAAATGCATGGGCTTGCCCCTTAATTCGGTGCGCGTTTGGTGAGGTTGAGCTTTGTGCGCACTTCATCTGGTCCGATCACCCGCGCACCCATCCCTTCGATGATGGTGACAGCGCGCTCAACAAGGCTCTCATTGGTGGCAAGCTCACCCTTGC
>JBCBTO010000068.1:0-8472 GCA_039818625.1 Pseudomonadota bacterium | reverse complement strand
CGATGAGCGCGAACACAGCCGCCAGCGCAACCGGGATCAAGGCTAATCCGGGGTGAATTAACGAGATTGCGAAGACGAACACAATCGTGAATGGTAAGTCCAATACGGCACTCACCAGAGGGCCGGTGAAGAAGGACTGGACATTTTCGAACTGCCTCAGCCTGACGATCTGCTGGCTCACGGAGGCGCTTTCCGTCATGGCAATTGGAAAATTCAAGATGCGCTCAAACCCACGGATCAGGAGCTGAGTGTTGAAGCGCGCGCCTATGTAAGCAATCAGACGCCCCCTGACTGCGCGAATGTAGATTTCAAAGGCAATTGTCGCCAGGATTGCGACGACGAAAAACATCAATGTGTCGAGCGATTTTGAATCGATCACGCGGTTGTACACGTTCATCGTGTAAATCGGCGTAGCAAGCGCTAGAATGTTTGCGACGAAGGTAAGCGCTACAACGAGGACAATCTTGCGCTTGAACTTGCGCAAACCATCGAAAAACCAGCTGATTTTTCGATTTTTCTCATAAAGCGATTTGTCTTGAGGCCAGACTGCACATACCGTCACCACGCCACTGGGCAAAGGGAGCTCTACCAGATCGCCTTTGGTTCCGTCGTAGACGAGAAGGTTGCCACCGTCCGTCATGCGCAGACCGACCAGCGGATGCTTTTCGTCATCAACAAGCACACAAGGCAGACGGCTCGGCAGCGTATCAGCGGCGACCGGGCAGACTTCGCTGTTGTAGCCAAGGTGATTCAGAACACCGCGAAATGTGATGAGATCGTCAACATCGCGAAAATGCGGCATCGCCTGGGCGATATGACGGTCTTCACCGGTGTATTTCAGTTCAACGAGGAAAGACCGCAAACAACGCTCATATGCGGTTTTGCCCCCAGACTTGTTGTGGTCCATCAAGGGCGAGAACGCTTGGTTGAGCGCTCGGTGCTCGTCGTTGACACTGTGGTCGGGCGCATCATCCTTGGTCTCATCCGGCACGAGCATTCCGAGCTTTTCGAAATCCTCGTAGGTTATGCCATCCAGAACAAAACGTTCGGGACGCTTTGATGCGTCTGCGCTACCCGCACCCTCATTTGAGGCGCTCTTGTCTTCTTTTTCTTGTGCCATTTACGCGCTCTTCGCCTCACCCGCCCCAAAATTGCGGGCCACATCCTGCGCGAGACCAAGAATCAAGTCTTCATCGGTCTCGATCTCCAGCCCGTCGAAGTCGCGGGCTTTCAATGCGCGATTGAATGAATCAATTGTGTCGTGGATATCCACTTCGCCATCATGGACGTGCATGATCTGGTCCGCCTGGCGCATGAAAGTCTCATTCTTCGTCGTGAAGACGATGGTGATCCAACCGCGCAGATTGTCGATTGCCTTCAAGAATGCCGCCTGACCATGGGGATCGAGCACGTCCTGGGGATCATCGAGGACCCAGACAACCGGTTTTTGCGCGAGCACGCGCGCAAGCAGGATGCGCGCCATGAAACCTGCGGGCAACGCCTCGGCGATGCCTTGGCCCAACAGCGTGTCGTACCCTTCGGACAAGCGATCAATTTCAGTGTCAACGCCAATTGCTTCCGTCGCCCATCGGATGTCTTCCGCAGAACCGCCCTGTCCGAACAGACTGAGATTTTCAAAGATCGTGCCAGCAAAAACCTCAGTGGACGAGTTGAAGATACCGACCGCCGACTGGTATATGCGCCGGAATTCGTGGGCCTCGACACCGTCAAGGGTGATTGCGCCTTCAGCGGGTACGACGAGGCCGGCAATGGCGTTCAACAGTGTGGATTTACCCGAACCGTCAGCACCTGCAATTGCGATGATCGAGCCAGATTCAATGGTGAAAGACAAATCCGTCAACGAGCGCTCAGAACTGCCAAAGGTCAATGTCAGATCTTTGGCGCACACCTCGGGAGTGGGTGGATCGGCCTGGATCGCAGTCGTCGGCGGGACGGCATCGAGTTTGAAAAGTTCGGCCACCTCATCGACGGACAAGCTCGCCCGTTGGTATTCGTTCCACGTGCTTGCAACGCGCAGAATTGGCTGAACCGCACGACCTGAGAGCAGCGAACAGCACGCGAGAACACCAACCGTCATCTGACCCTGAACGGCGAGATAGGCACCGATTGTAACCATCGCGATCATCGTGCCGTTTCCAAGAAGACCGGCGATCGACTGGCCCTGCATGGCCGTCGTGATCATTGAGTACTGCAATTGCGCATTGGTCGATTGCAGGCGCTCGAAGCGGCGCATCATCAATGATTCAGCCGCGTGGCTTTTCATCGTCAGGATGCCTGAAAGCGCCTCAGCCACGAAGTCGTAGGTCCGGGCTTCGTGCTCTTCTTTCTTTTCCAGCACCTGTTTGTAATAGCGGCTTGATGCAATCGTCGCGAAGCCGAACAAGCATAAGATCATGAACGGAACGACCACGAGCCATCCGCCGATCAAACCCATCATGACGAGGAATACGACAGCGAAGGGCAAATCGATGAACATGAGCCGCGACTGGCCGCCGTAAAACTCTCCAATGCGACCGATATTCGACAGTTTCTCGATGAGTTTTGCCGCTGAGACGCCGGCGAAGTGACGGTGAGGAGCGTGCAGAAATCTGCCAATCAGATCTTGCGTGATGGCCGCTGTGAAGCGCGTTGCGGCCCACGACACAACATAGGAGCGTGCGATGCGCATGCTGCCTTCAGCGACGACGATGGTCAGCAAGCCGAACATCAGCAGGGCAAATGTCTCGTTGGCCTGATTGGGAATGATGCGGTCGTAGACCTGCAGAATGGCAAGTGGCAGAGCCAAACCGAAGACGTTGATGATGATCGATGCGAAGATAACGGATCGCGGCATCTTAAGGGCCTGGGTGGCCGGTATGCCGCGCGCTGCAAGACCATCGGGCGAGAGTTCGCGCAGGACGGAACGAAAGCGTACGAGAGATCCAAGGACCGTTGAGATCAGACCGTGCGAATTGTCGTCGCCCGCAGACTCCTGTGCGCGCGCGAGAGACGACGCTCCCGCCTCACCTTTTACGGCTGTGCGAGCATCATCGCGCTGTTTGTTAACAAAGTCGGCGCCGCGCAGTCTTTCGAGTGCTGCGCGTACGGCGTTGATTTCGCCCATCCCAAACCACCTGGTTAATTCCGGGTTGATTATGGGCTGCAAAGTCTTTTGATTTGTTTAAGGGGCGTCGAAAAACAGGCGAAATCCGGGCATTTGCATCGGATTCTAACGCAAACGTAAATCATCCGTTAGGGATGCCTTTCGAAACCACCGTTAGAGCCCGCTTTAGACGATCGAATTAACCGTTTTCCGATCCCTCATCCGCATAGTGCGCCACAACCAACGCGTGTCCTGAGTTGTCAGGGGGCGCAAAATACAAGCAAATGGGTAGGTGGCAAATGGCTAACGAGACAGAAGATAAAGGCGCAGCCGGCACGAAAAACGAGCTGAAGAACGACGCCAACGACTTTATCCTGCGCGATCAACAAAATGGTCGCAATGATGCGGACGGCGCGGGCGTTTTGTTCGGCGCTGAGGCCGAGTTCAACAACACAATTGGCGATGGTGACCAAGGCCGCTTTACCGACAACGATGCGCTTGAGGCGCGTGAGGCAGGCAATGGTGAGGCAGCGCAAAACGGTTCGCGCGGTGCAGCGTCACAAACGCGCGGCGATCGTCGCGAGGCTGCCACCGAAGAAGAGACTGCCGATGCGGTTGCATTCAATACCGCGGCAGGTGATGCCGATGTGACGACGCCAGAGGTCACAGCCGTCGAGCAAGACAATGTCGATGTCATCGATGCCGTAGAGGTGCAGGATGTGACGGTTGATGCCGCTGCGCCAACGTCGGCGGACACTGGCCGCACAGACGCACGTTTTGATACAGACGTTGCTGACGATGATGAAGCCAACGAAGAGGGTGTCGAAACCGCTACCGATGCGAACGACGACCAAGAGGAAGATGATGGCGATGATGACGTAGAGACCGTTGAAATCGTCGACGCGGTCGAGGCGTCATCAACTGAAGATGATGATGCGGATGCTTCATCCGATCAACCCGAAGTTCAAACGCGGCCTAACGTCGGTGCGGACGCCACACAGGACGATGCTTCGACAGACACAGTAGAGCCTGAGGCGGTCCCTGCGGAAGAAGCCACACCCGCGGAAACACCGGAAGAAACAGAAGCTTCCGCGCCAGAAGCGGCACCTGCGGAAGAGGCCGCGCCAGCCGAAACGGCTGCACCGGAAGCGGCACCTGCTGAAACACCGGAAGAAACAGAAGCTTCCGCACCAGAGGCAGCACCTGCGGAAGAAGCAGCGCCAGCCGAAACGGCTGCACCGGAAGCTGCACCTGCTGAAACGCCAGAAGAAACAGAAGCTTCCGCACCAGAGGCAGCACCTGCGGAAGAAGCAGCGCCAGCCGAAACGGCTGCACCGGAAGCTGCACCAACAGAAGATGGCGTCGTCCTCACAGACGAGCGCGACAGCTTCAACGGCACAAGCGACGGCGATATCATTCGCGGGCGCGGTGGCGATGATGCACTCAACGGCCTTTCCGGTGATGATCAGATCTTCGGCAACGATGGCAACGACACCATCACCGGTGCGGCAGGCGAAGACATGTTGTCCGGTGGCGCAGGGGATGATGTCCTCAACGGCGGCAGCGACAACGACACGCTGAACGGCGGCGATGGCAATGATCGCCTGCTTGGTGAATCAGGTGATGACATCATCAATGGCGATGGCGGTCGCGATACGATCGTATCCGGCGACGGCAACGACCAAGTTGACGGCGGCGCTGACAACGACCTTATCGTTGCAGGGAATGGCGACGATGTTGTCTCCGGCGGCACTGGCAACGACCAGCTCCTCGGCGGTGGCGGCAACGACATCCTCGACGGCGAAGCTGACAATGACGTCCTGAACGGCGGCGCGGGCGACGACACGCTGAATGGCGGCGTCGGTCGTGATGTGCTCCTCGGTGAAGCCGGAGCCGACATTATCAACGGCGGTGAAGGCAATGACACCATCATCGCAGGCGCGGACGACGACGTTCTGAACGGTGACGACGGCAATGACCTTTTGCGCAGCGGCGCGGGCGATGACGAGAATTTCGGCGGTGCCGGTGATGACCAGATTTTTGCAGAAGCCGGTGACGATCTTGTCGACGGTGGAGAAGGCAATGACACGGTCATCTTTTCAGGCGAATTGAGCGACTACACGATCACGCGGATCGACGAGAACACACTGCAGTTTGCGGACAACCGCCCGGACGCTCCAGACGGCGTCGATACCGTCACGAACATTGAGACATTTGTTTTCGGTGGTGGCACGTCCCGCCTGTCTGCCACGAGCCTGCAAGACGCCTACGAAGCGCTTCAACCGCGCGAACCAGAACCTGTTGAGTTGACTGAAGGCTTCAACACGATCACTGCACGCATAGGCGGCGAATGGGGTCACTTTGTTGACGGCGAAAACGGTGCACCTGAATTCGACATCGTCGTCGATGGCGAGGTCGTTTATTCCGGCGCGGTTGACTGGGCGCATCCAGATGAAAACTTCGATGAGCAAGATGCCGACAGCCGCTGGCAGGACATTACGGTTGATGTCCCTGCCGTGGACGGTGCTGCACCCCAGACCGTCCAGATCGTCTACAAGAACGATGCCCTCGGCGGAACGCGCGACAGCGATCGCAACTTGTTCGTCGACAACATCTCGGTGAATGGTCAGGTCTTTGAGGCTGAGAACGGCAACGTTGCGGACTATATCGACCGTCCGGAACACGGTGCAGAACACGGTCGTGTAGACCTACTTTGGACTGGCACGCTGGAGTTTGACACATCTGGTGCGCCTGCATCAGGGGAAAGTCCTGCAGAAACTCCGGCACCGGAGCCTGAAAACCTTCTCATCAACGGCAGCTTTGAAGAAAACGACGTTGCCGATGGTCGCTGGGACCACTTTGAAAACGTGGTCGGCTGGCAGACAAACTCCGAAGGTGAAATCTGGGACGGTCTTTTCGGCAAGGAAGCCTCCGAGGGCGAACAATTCCTGGAACTCGACTATGACAAACAGGTCGATTCAATCTGGCAGGATGTTCAAACAACCGATGGCCAGAACTATACACTCACCTTCGATGCGTCGACACGCAACGGCTACAACGGCAATGAAATCGAGGTCGTGTGGAACGGTGAAGTCGTCGACACGGTGACACCGGGCTCTTCCGAATGGGAGAACTTCGAGTTTAACGTGACGGGCACGGGCGGTCTTGACCGTCTGGAATTCCGGGAGACGGAAGGCTCAAACGACAATGGCGGCAGCCATCTCGATAACATCCGGTTGTTCTCTTCAGACGCTCCATTGCCGGAAATCCAGGAAATTCCTGAGGCGGCAGCCGCTCCGGCTGAAGAACCAGAGCAAGATCCGAACACGGCATTCGTCGAATCCGAAGGGCTTCTGGTGATTGAGGCTGAAAACTTCCATACCTCCACCGCCCGCAACGGCGAAGAGTGGCAGAATGTCAGTCGTAATGGAGCCTCCGAGGGTGGCGCTGTGCACTTCGACGATGGCGAAAACGGTCGCGATATCTACAGAACGGACGACGAGGTCGAAGGTCAAATCGCGGAACTCACCTATGAGGTGCATTTCGATACGCCGGGTACCTACTACGTCCATGTGCGCGCCAATGCCGAAGATGGCAATGCGGGCAATGCGGACAGCGTGCATATCGGTCTCGATGGTGAGAAAATCACGGGCGACGGCGGGCTGACAGGCTTCAACGGCAACAGCTTTGAATGGGGCTCGACGGAAACTGGCACACGTCAGGTCGTGGAGTTCACGGTCGAAGAGCCTGGATCCCACACAATCAACCTGTGGCCACGCGAAGACGGCGTGACGGTCGACAAGCTTCTCTTCACACAAGATCCGGACTTCCGTCCCGAGGGTGAAGGCCCAGCGGAAACCCCACGTTTTGACGAGCACGTCTCTGACGAAATCGTCGGCTCCGTTGAAGACGATGATCCGGCACAGGCCGAAGCGGCTGACGTCGATAGCGGACCTCGCACGCTGTGGAGCGAAGACTTCGAAAGCCTTGCCGACGGCGCAACGGCAGATGCGGGCGATACCGCATGGATGACCGACGACGCGTCAGCGCGGGCCGATGCAACGCACGGCGTCACAGACGGTGCCTATGAGTTCGGGCGTTCATCCGGCGGCGAAGATGGCAAGGTTAACTGGTCGAGCGAGGCGATTGACATCTCCGATGCGTCCGGTCTGTCCATCTCGTTTGATCTCGCCGGTCGCGGCACTCTTGATGAAAACGGTCGTCTGGCCGATACCATCAAGGTCTATGCCAATGTCGATGGCGAGCGCCACGAGCTCGTCAATGACAGCGGCCAGATCGATGGCGACGGATCGTTCAACTTCGACAACATCCCGGAAGGCGAAAGCCTGACGATTGAAATCGAGGCGCTCGCAACCGGTCGCGACGAGTTCTACACAATCGACAACATCAATGTCGTTGCGGACAATGTCGGCGAATTGCCGGTCACTCCAGCCATCGACGAGACAGTTGTCGGCTCAGTGGAAGAAGCGCCAGCAGAGCCTGCCCAGAACTCCGTGACCGTTCGTCTCGGCGGCGAGTGGGGCTATGGTGGCCGGAACGAAGAGAACAACGCAGCGCCTGAATTCGACATCGTCGTCGACGGCGAGGTTGTTTATTCCGGTGCCGTGGACTGGGTCGATCCGGACACCGCGTTCGCAGACATGGATGAGGCGACCAAGTGGCGTGAGTTCAATGTCGAGGTGCCAAGCGAAAATGGCAAAGCCCCGGGCACGGTTGAAATTCGCTTCACCAATGATGCCTATAGCGGGACTTCGGAAAGCGATCGCAACCTGTTTGTCGACAACATCAATGTCAACGGCCAAACCTTCGAGGCCGAAGACAGCTCCGTTGCCGATTACATCAACCGTCCGGAGCACGGAACGGAAGATGGTCAGGTGAACCTTTACTGGCAGGGCCGTCTGGAGTTTGACACGTCGTCGGCTCCGGCTCCTGAAGGTGTCGTTCTCGCGAATGAAGCAGAGGTGAGCAACGTCATCGATCTCGACGAGTTCGACAACGCACGTAACTTCACCAACGGCCATGACAAGCTCGACGCCGATGGAGAGCACACGATCAACGCCCTTGAAGGCGATGACCGCATCGTTGCATCGAACGGCACCGACACTGTCAATGGCGGCGAAGGCAATGACAGACTTCACGGTCGCGATGGCAATGACATCCTCAACGGCGATGCCGGTGATGACAGATTGCTTGGCCAGCAGGGTGATGACACGCTCAACGGCGGTGAGGGCAATGACATCCTCAACGGCGGCGACGGCAACGACACCCTTGATGGCGGTGTCGGCGATGACAAGCTGCGCGGCGGCAAAGGTGAGGACACGCTTAACGGTGGTGTCGGAGCCGACCGT
>JBCBTO010000067.1:0-8506 GCA_039818625.1 Pseudomonadota bacterium | reverse complement strand
TCAGACGTTCGTTTGCCGCATTGTCCGCTAACGCTGCAAAGATCACGTCACGCCAAACCATTGCGTTCACACGATCTGACCCGTCCGGGCGGGCCACAGCGAAGGGCTCGCCATCATCAACGCGGATTGTCAAGCCATCCGGCGTGATGTCCGCTTCCAGTGTCGCAAGGCCGGGCAGCGTGCGCTGGGTCAGGAAATGGTTTTCCGCATCGACAATGACCCAACGCCGATCGCCCGCAAGCCCGAGATGCTCCACCGCGATCCGATCATGCGTTACCCCTCGCCCGCTTTTGACGGGAAAGGTGGTGAGATGTGTGACGTTCATATCCGAGTTCCGTGGTTTTGCCCTCACCTCAATTTAAGGCGATGGGACCGCAGTGGAAGTGGGTGGAACAGGGATATCGCCCTCAGTTCGCCGCGCGCAGGCGCTCGTTTGCCGGGTCGAACGGACTTTCCTCAATCACCGTCGCCTTATGACGGTTCCCGAGGATTTTGATATCAAGCTCGGTGCCGAGGTCGCTGAATTCGGGTCTCACCATGGCGAGCGCGAGGGACTTTCCAAGGCGCCAACCATAGCCGCCGGAGGTCGCGCGACCAACCAGTGAACCGTTGTTATAGATGGCCTCAGACCCGCGGGCGTCAGCATCTGTGACGTCGTGGACCTCCATGGTGACGAAGTTCCAGCCGCGCCCGTTCTCTTCCCATTGCATCAGCGCATCGCGGCCGATGAAGTCTTTCTCCGGTTTGATGAAACGGTCCAGCGCGCTTTCATAAGCCGAATATTCAATCGAAAGCTCACGCGGGATGAGGCGGTAGGATTTCTCAAGCCGCATGGAATCCATCGCGCGGATACCGAAAGGTTTGATGCCAAACTCTTCGCCCGCTTCCATGAGCGTGTCGAAGATGAGGTTTTGCTGGTTCATCGGGTGGTGGAATTCCCAGCCGAGTTCGCCGACGAAATTGACGCGCAAGGCATGCGCTCCTGCGCGGCCCACATTGATGCGCTGTCCGGAAAGCCAGGGGAACGCATTATGCGAGACATTGGCGTGGGTCACCTTGCGCAGGACATCGCGCGAGCGGGGACCGGCGAGGACGAGAACGCCGTATTGTTCCGTTATCGGTTGCAGCTGGACGGAGCCATCGGCAGGCAACAACTTGCGGAGAATGTCGTGGTCATGGAGCTCAAAGGCTCCCGCAGAGACGAGATAGAACTCGCCCGGCGCGCGCTCATAAACCGTGAATTCGGAGCGCACACCGCCACGGCTCGTCAAGAGGTGGCAGAGCGCGATACGGCCCTGTCTTTTCGGCAATGTGTTGGCGAACAAGCTTTCCAGCCATGCCCGCGCGCCCGGTCCAGTCACGAGCATTTTCGCGAAAGCGGACATGTCCAGAAGGCCGACATTGTCGTGGACGTTTTTCACCTCGTTGCCGACATGCTCGAAATAGTTCGAGCGGCGGAAGGACCATTTCTCGACAATACGTCCGTCAGCCAGGGCGGGCGCGTGGTTTTCATTCGTAAGCGTATCATCCTGGTTCAGGTCTTCTGCCGTCAGCGCATAGCCTTCCGGCGCGAACCAGTTGGGCCGCTCCCATTGGTTGGCAGCCCCGAAGACCGCACCATGATCTTTCATGCGGCCATAACACGGTGTCGTTTTCAGCGGTCTTCCAGCAGCACGCTCTTCATCCGGGTAATGCACTGTGAAGACATTCGCGTAGGCTTCTTCGTTTTTCTCGCGCAGATAGCCTTCCGGCAGGTCTGGCCCAAACCGGCGCGGATCGACGCCCATCATGTCGATGGTCGGCTCGCCTTCGACGATCCATTCGGCGAGCTGCCAGCCTGCGCCACCTGCAGCCGTGACGCCAAACGAGTGGCCCTCATTAAGCCAGAAATTCTTGAGGTTCCAAGCCGGGCCAATCACCGGCGAGCCATCGGGCGTATAACAGATCGCGCCGTTATAGACCTTCTTGATGCCGACCTCGCCGAACGCAGGAACACGGTCAATCGCCGCCTCGATATGCGGCTCCAGGCGCTCCAGGTCTTCCTGGAAAAGCTCGTATTCAGATTCTTCCGTTGGGTTGTCGACATAGCAAACGGGAGCACCTTTCTCATAGGGCCCGAGGATGAGGCCACCCGCCTCTTCGCGCATATACCACGCGCTGTCGCTCTCGCGCAGGACGCCCATCTCGGGCTTGCCTTCGGCGTGCCGCGCTTTGATATCCGGATGCGCTTCGGTCACAATGTACTGATGCTCGACGGGAATGACGGGGATGTTGAGCCCAACCATCTTACCCGTCTGCCGAACGAAGTTACCTGTGCAGGAGATGACGTGTTCTGCGAGAATGTCGCCTTTGTCGGTTTTGACAAGCCACTGTCCGTCCGCCTGCTGCTCAATCTCTGTCACCGTCGTGTAGCGGTGGGTCGTGGCACCCATGTCGCGTGCGCCCTTTGCCATCGCCTGGGTCAAGTCAGCGGGTTGGATATAGCCATCTTCGGGATGCTGGATCGCGCCGATGAGATCATCCGTCTTGGCGAGCGGCCAAACCTCTTTCACCTCGTCAGGCGTCAGGAATTTGACATCGATGCCGATCGTCTCGGCCACACCAGCATAATACTCGTATTCGTCCATGCGGTCTTTGGTGCGGGCGAGGCGAATGTTTGAGACGACCGAAAAGCCGACCGGCATGCCGGTTTCTTCCTCAAGGCGTTTGTAGAACTCAACCGAGTACTTGTGGATCTGGCCAACGGAGTAGCTCATGTTGAAAAGAGGCAGCAGACCCGCCGCGTGCCAGGTAGAGCCCGACGTCAGTTCCTTGCGCTCTATCAGGACGCTGTCGGTCCAGCCCTTTTTTGCAAGGTGATAAAGGGTTCCAACACCGACGACACCGCCGCCAATGACCACTGCGCGCGCTTCTGTTTGCATGTCACCATCCCAATCGAAAACCAGTTTTTGGAACCTTATAAAAGCCGTTTTACAGCAGCACGCTCAGATGCGACGCGAATCCTTCTGCGTTTGTCGGATCGTAATGACCCAAGATCGGTTGAAAGAATGTTCACGGGATTTTGCCTAAATTTAATTTTTTTCGGCTTTAATCGTGACCACTTCACCGGAAACGAAAAAACGACAAGGTGAACAGGGTGGCGTATTTTGAGCTAGACGACGACCGGGCTGTCGATACTGCCTATGTCGCGAAAACGATTTTTATGGCGAGCGTGTTCGGGCTTGCCATTTGGGAAGTGTGGTCACGTCACACAGCGCCCTCACTTCTGGAAGGCGAAGTGTCGGTGGCCCTTATCCTTCAATATCTCCTCAGCCTTGAAAGCCGTCTCGTGGCGGAGGCGCTTTATTTCCTCGTCGCCGGTCTCACGCTCGGCCCGCTTTACCTGTTCGTCTGGCGGCCACTAGCGCAGCGTTTCACCAACTCGCGCCACTGGTTTGTGCACGGCTTTTCCTACGGCGTTGCCATGGCGGCCGTGTTTTTTGTCGGCGTTCTACTCGCCGATTACAAAACGGCCTATCAAAGCTTCTCAGACCCGCTTTTGGCAGGCTGGCTTCCGGGTCAGATCCTGGGTGGTGTCGGGATTGCCGGCATGGTGCGTCTGCGCGAAATGGGCAAGCAAATCATCTGATCCGACACCGTCACAATGGGCTTACATCACGAACTCTGAGACTTATATAAACATCTCGAACTCGTGGTTTTCGGCTCGGCGGTGAATGGCTTTACTTTACACAATCGGCGCTTTGATCTTTTTGGCGGTTATCTTCCTGCCGCAATATTGGGTGCGCCATGTGATTCGCAAATACAGCACCCCGCGGAGCGATTTTCCCGGCACCGGCGGCGAGCTCGCCCAACATCTCATTGACCACTATGAGCTCCATGGCGTTGGCGTGGAGCGCATAACCGATCAGGGGGATCACTACGATCCTTTGACGCGAACGGTGAGGCTTTCCGCGCCGAATTACGATGGCAGGTCGCTCAGTGCCGTTGCGATTGCGGCCCACGAGGTCAGTCACGCCATACAGCATATGCGCGGCGAACGTCTTTTGTCCTGGAGGCAGTCGCTCGTTAAAATCCTCGTCTGGACCGACCGGTTTGCCATCGCATTTTTCACGCTTGCACCGCTTCTGGCGCTTGCCGCGCGAACGCCAGCGGCGCTCATCTTGTTTGGATCGATCGGTTTTTTGATCCTCGCGGCGCGGGTGGCCGTCCATCTCATCACCCTGCCCGTTGAGCTCGACGCGAGCTTTCGCAAAGCGCTGCCGATTTTGGAGCAGGGGGGATATCTGAACCGGAATGACCTGCCCGGCGCTCGCGCAGTTTTGAAAGCAGCGGCGATGACTTATGTTGCACAGGCGCTTATGAGTCTGCTGGATATCTTAAGATTTGCGAGGTTCGGACGATAATGCTGACAAGCCATCTGCCCAAAACGCCAAGCGGTGTACAGACCGGTGTCGTACCTATCGACGATGTCTTTTCACTATCTGGCCTCGATTTTTTCAAGGCCATGAAGAACGGAGACTATCCTCCGCCTCCCATCTGCGGGACGGCGCATATGGACCTTTTGGAAGTGGAAGAAGGCCGCATCGTCTTTTCTGCCAAGGCCGAACCAGCGTTCTTCAATCCGATCAGCACCATCCACGGCGGTTTTGCTGCCACCGTCCTCGATACCGGTCTTGGATGCTCCGTCCACTCGACGCTGAAGCCGGGCGAAGCCTACACCACGATGGAAATCAAGGTGATCTACCATCGCGCGATCTTGCCGGAGACGGGAGACCTTCGCTGCGAAGGCGTGGTCATTTCGCGGGGACGACGCGCGGCCGCGTCCGAAGCGAAACTTTATGATGCGAATGGCAAGCTTCTCGCGAGCGGGTCATCAACCTGCATGATCATGCCCGCCCCCAAAAGCACGTCTTAAATCGCTGGCGGTTCAGCACCAGCGGCGACACACGCCGCCTTCAATGTGTTTGCCATCAACATCGCAATCGTCATCGGCCCGACACCGCCGGGTACCGGCGTGATCGCACCCGCGTTTTTGCACGCTTCATCATAGGCGACATCCCCCACGAGGCGGGTTTTGCCGGGTCCTTTTTCCGGTGCATCAACACGGTTGATCCCGACGTCGATAACGGTTGCACCGGGCTTCACCCAGTCGCCCCGGATCATCTCAGGTCGACCGACAGCCGCGACGAGAATGTCCGCAGCCCGGCAGACGGCTGGCAAATCGTTTGTGCGGCTGTGGGCTATGGTCACGGTCGCATTTGCCTGCAAAAGGAGATTGGCCATAGGCTTGCCCACAATATTGGACCGACCGACAACGACGGCGTTTAGACCGGAGAGGTCATTGCCCCGCGCCTCGCGCAGAAGCACCATTGACCCCGCAGGTGTGCAGGGCACGAGGGCTGTATCCGTTTCACCCGTGCCGAGCTTTCCGACATTGATGAAGTGGAAGCCGTCAACATCCTTTTCCGGCGCAATGGTCTGGATGACCTTGCCATCGTCGATGTGGTCTGGCACCGGCAGCTGCACCAGAATGCCGTGGATAGACGCATCGGCATTGAGTTGTTGAACGAGGGCCAGAAGATCAGCCTCGCTGGTGTCTTCAGGAAGTGCGTGTTTGATCGATTTGAAACCGCACTCTTCGGCGCGCAGACCCTTGTTGCGCACATAAACCTGGCTCGCGGGATCTTCACCGACTATGACGACTGCAATGCCGGGCGTTATGCCGGTGTCCGCTACTAACTTCTGCGTTCCAGCTTTGACTTTCTCAACGACTGCGGCGCCGACAGCCTTGCCGTCGATGATCATGGGTTCGTTGGACATTGAGAGCCCCCTTCGTGGTCGACCTTGCACAAGTGACCCCACTTTTCACAAGTCCATCGGCATTACCAGCCCAAATACGACACTGGACAATCGTCGAAGGGCAACTGGACCTTACTGCGCTGTCATGATCTATCCACGCTGAAAGGCAACGCATTAAAAGGGACTATCCATGATCAAGATATGGGGCAGACAATCATCATCCAATGTCCAGGCTGTCTTATGGTGCCTCTCGGAACTCAAGCTTCCCTTTGAGCGCATTGATGCCGGCTACATTTATGGCGTGGTGGACACTGAAGCCTACCGGGCCATGAACCCGAACTGCACGATCCCGACGCTCATTGACGGCGACGGGCCGCCACTTTGGGAATCGGCTGCGATCATGCGCTATCTCGCCAACCGATACGGCGCGGACCCATTCTGGCCCAGCGATCCAATTGACCGCGCCCATGTCGACAAGTGGGCGGAGTGGTCAAAACTGAATATCGCAGTGAAGTTCACAGCACCCATCTTCTGGGGTCTTGTGCGAACCGCACCATCGAAACGCAATTACGATGCGATTGAGAAGTCCATCGGTGTGCTTGAAAACAATCTCGACATTGCTGAGCGCCAGTTGGATCGCGGCCCATATCTCGCAGGTGATGCATTCACGCTCGCGGACATTCTCTTCGGACACTGTCTCTATCGCTACTTCGATCTTGAGATGATGCGTCCTGAGCGGGAGAATCTGACGTCATATTACGCGCGGCTGAGAGAGCGCCCCGCTTTCAAGGACCATGTCATGGTGTCCTATGAGGAGCTTCGCATTACGGAATAAACGGGTGCTTTCAGGCTGCGACCCGGGCGCGGTTTTGATGCTGCAGATTGAGCCAGATCGCCGCCGTCCATGAAAAATCATGGCCGCCGCATCCAACGCCTGTGGCGGGGCAGAAATTTTCGCGAAAACCGGCGTTTTCAATCAGAGTTTGAGTGTTTGATCGCACGCGTTCCGCTCGTGCCTCAAACCCCATGTCTGAAAGTCCACGCGCGACCAGCCAATTGACGACAGCCCAGATCGGACCGCGCCAGTAGCGGATCGAGTCGAATTTCTTGTGATCCGGGTCAAAACTCGGAACGCCGAATTCGCAGCGCCCCCACCAGCGGTCCATGTGGGCAAATAGGGCGTCCAGCCGGTTCGGATCTGCAACGCCAGCATAAAACGGCAGAAGCGTGCCACCACCCACCATATCGGCGCGCGTATCGCGACGAATGTTGTAAGACGTGTAGGCGAACACTTTGTCGTTCCAAAGCCGGTCGATGCCCTCCTCGCCCTTAGCAATCCAAGCCTCAAGCTGCGCAATCGCTGCATAATCGCCGAGCACTTGCGCAAGCGCTAAAAGATCGCGGTCCGCTCTCAAAAGGATTGATGTTACGCCCACATCGGCTACCCAGAAGGGGCTCTCTTCGACCATTCGATCACGGTCCCATCCGATGTCGCGTCCGAAATGGACAAGGCGGACATAACGGTCATAGTCAAATTGCTGCGGGCGCATGTCCTGATTGACGTGCGTGACATCCTTGCGCTCATAGGGCTCAAGGTCGGAGATGTCGACATCGCCAAGGGGCGCGTCCCAGTCCGGCAGATTGTCACGGCCCGATTCCCACGGATGGGCAATCGCAACCATACCCGTGTTACCGACCGCACGGTTTGCATGATACCAAGCGTGCCACGCCAAGACTTTCGGAAACAAAGGCTTCATGCGCTGGCGCACCAAATCCGGTGTCCCGGTTTCAAAAAGCTCCCGCAGCACAGTCGCAAGCACCGGCGGCTGTGTGATGCCAGACGTTGGGATCCAGTGATGTTTCGCAGTGCCCCATTCCTTCGGACCGGGGAAGTAAGTCGGATCATCGCGGCGAAAGACAATGTGTGGGAGAAACCCATTTTCCCACTGACCTTCCAGCAGGCTTTCAATTTCGGTCCACGCGCGGTTCTGGTCGAAGGTCGCAAATCCGAGAGCAACGAATGCGGAATCCCAATTCCACTGGAACGGATACAAGCCCTTCGTCGGGATTGTGTAACCACCGCGATCGTTCTCAGTCAAAATTTCGTGCGCTCTGGCGTCCAGATCACCCGTCATTTCAAAGTACCCCATCCACCATGCTTCGGCCCGCTGACAATCCGTGCGACCCCTTTCGCATGTGGGACCAACCAACTCGAAATGCTAACAGAACTTCATGCATAAGATATTGATTAACAGTGTGAATGAGAGGTGAAGACATCATGCTGTTTCATCCATGAAATCCCACCCATGTCCGATGCCGCCATGATTTTCCGGTGAACTCATTGCTTCGTGATGGAAATTTACACGACAAAGTCTGGCCTGATGAATACTTACTATTACGTGTGGTGTGCGCATTTTG
Organism: Pseudomonadota bacterium; assembly: GCA_039818625.1. Lineage (GTDB taxonomy): Bacteria > Pseudomonadota > Alphaproteobacteria > Rhizobiales > JACESI01 > JBCBTO01. The sequence continues at coordinate 289 of JBCBTO010000067.1, read as the reverse complement.
GGACGTGATACACCACTTCAACGTTTGGGGCACGGATGACTATGCGCACGTTTAATGGACAGGCAGTCCATCTTGATGATTACACGCCTGCGGCTTTCAAGATAGACACAATCCACTTGGACATCCGGCTCGACCCGGAACAGACAGTCGTGATCGCGACTATGACGGTTGAGCGTAACGAGGCATTCACCGGCACACCGGTCGACACGCTCGTTCTGGACGGGGAAGATCTCGCCCTTGATTTCGTGAGCATCAACGGGGTCGATCTTCTGGCCAACCACTATGTCGC